>MUZZ01000109.1:3930-13423 GCA_003266075.1 Methanosphaera sp. rholeuAM74 | reverse complement strand
TACGCACTAGAATACCTGGAAACACAACCCAGAAAAGAAATCATAGAAGAATCATTATCCAAGTACTGCCACATACTAGTAGCAGAGGATATTGATGAAGCCATAGATTTCACAAACCAGTACGCACCAGAACACCTAGTAATAGTAACCAAAGACCACTACAAGACACTAGAAAAAATAAATAATGCAGGTTCTATCTTTTTAGGTAATTTAACCCCTGTTGCTGGTGGGGACTATGGGTCAGGAACAAACCACGTGCTGCCAACAAGTGGTGGTGCAAGGATGTACTCCGGTCTATCAGCAGAATCATTCCTAAAAAAGCCAACCATCCAAGAACTAACTCCGGAAGGAGTAAAAAACATCAAAGATATGGTGGTAAACCTGGCAGAAGCAGAAGGACTATATGCCCACGCACTATCAATAAAAAAACGATACGATGACATATAACCACATATCACAAAAAAACATGAAAAAAATATAATGATAATTACATATAACAAAAAAAACAGGAAAGGTGATTACACTTGACAAACATATTCGATAAATGTAAAAGAACACACTACTCCGACCAAGTAAACCCGGAAATGGCAGGAGAAACAATAAAAGTCACAGGATGGGTACATGAAATACGAGACCTCGGAGGAATAGTATTCGTACTCATACGAGACAAAAACGGACTCATACAATTAACAGCCCCAAGCAAGAAGATATCAGAAGAACTCATGGCAGACGTGAGAGCAGCAAGAAAAGAAACCATAATCACAGTAACAGCAACAGTACAGGAATCAAACAAAGCCCCTAACGGCGTAGAACTCATACCATCAAACATAGACGTGATAAACGTATCACAACTACCACTACCACTAGACACAACAGAAAAAGTCGACGCAGAAATGGACACAAGACTCGACTCAAGATTCATGGACCTAAGAAAACACGACGTCAACGCAATATTCAAGATAAAAAGCCAAATACTGCACACAACACGAAACTACTTCTACGACAAAGACTTCACAGAAATAACAACACCAAAACTAGTAGCAAGTGCAACAGAAGGAGGAACAGAACTATTCCCAATAACCTACTTCGAAAAAGAAGCATTCCTAGGACAAAGCCCACAACTATACAAACAAATGATGATGGCAACAGGACTAGACAACGTATTCGAGATAGGACAAATCTTCAGGGCAGAAGAACACGACACACTAAGACACCTCAACGAGGCAATATCCATAGACGCAGAAATGTCATTCAACAGCCACGAAGACGTCATGAATCTCCTAGAAGACCTCATAAAAAACGTCCTAAAAGACGTGGAAGATAAATGTACAGTACAACTCGAAGATCTAGGCCATGAACTCGACATTCCGACAGGAGCATTCCCGAAAGTAACATACGAGGAAGTCATAGACATAGTAAACAGCCACGACGCAGAAATGGAATACGGCGAAGACCTCAACAGGGCAGCAGAAAAAGTACTCGGAGAAACCATGGGAAGTTACTACTTCATAACAGACTGGCCAACAAAAATCAAGCCATTCTACGTAATGCCAAAAGAAGACGACCCAGAAAAGAGCACAGCATTCGACCTCATGTACAGAGACCTAGAACTGTCAAGCGGATCACAGCGTATACACGACTACGACCTCCTATACAAACAACTCGAAGCAAAAGACCTCAACCCAGCATCATTCGAGAAATACCTCCAAGCATTCAAATACGGAATGCCACCACACTCAGGATGGGGAATGGGAGCAGACAGGCTCACCATGGTCATAACAGGAGCAAAAAACATAAGAGAAACAGTACTCTTCCCAAGAGACAGAAGACGACTGACACCATAGAGTCGTGGAACCCACCTCAACACTCTTTTTTTTAGACCGACGACCATCCCCAAACATAAACCTAACTTCCAAAGCTATTTTTTACAATCAAACCAATCTTTTCATTGTATAAACTTTTTCTGAGAAGTATTTACTTACTAAGATAAGTTTGCCCTTTTTTTAATGAGGAAAAATCTATTCGGAATTCATGGGTTGTATTTCATCGAAAATTATGGGGACTCGGTTAAAGGCATAATATTTAATTATAAACTCAAAAAACACCTTGAACACTATAGTATAATCTATTTGATAGTTGAATAGGTAAATACAAGACCTCCCCCCAATGATATATGTAATAAATGAAGGAATAAAACAACGGATAAACAACTTCCAATCATACATTTAAAGCTAAATTTTAAAGAATCTAAACATGAAAATAATAGATATACTTAAATAGTTTCACGAATAATAAATTATACATAAGGACAAGCATTTGTCCTGTAAAATTAATTAGTAATATGAGAAATGAATATGAAAGTGAAAAAAATGATACTGCTAGTTACACTACTCGTATTACTTGTAGGAGTAGCAAGTGCAAATGAAGTATCTGATGAAACACCAAATACTGATACTGCAGACGCATATGATACAATAACACAAGATACGACACCTGCAACTACAACTGTACAGGAAAGTGTGACAAGTGAATCAAAAGAAAGTAAAGAAATACGAAAAGAAGATAAAAGTATAAAAACATCAAGTAAAACATACACAGTAAACGATTTTGACACACTACACAATGCACTAACAAGCAACACGTACACTACACTAACACTTAACATAAAATCAGATATTACACTTGAAGCTGGTAATGAACTCAATAGTGCAATAAAAACATTAACCATTAACGGTAATGGAAAAACAATTGATGGAGACAGTGAATACTTATTTTTAAAGATTAATTCTGGCTCTACAGTAACCATAAAAAATCTCAAAATAACCAACTGTTATACAAATGATTATGGGGGAGCAATAGACAACGGTGGTAATTTAACAATCACAAACACCACACTAAACAACAACACAGCAGAAAATACTGGAGGAGCAATATACAACGGTGGTACTTTAACCATTACAAACACCACACTAAACAACAACAATGCAGGAGAAGTTGGGGGAGGAGCAATATTTACATTTGGAAATCTAACAATAACAAACACTACACTTAACAACAACAATGCAGATTTTGGAGGAGCAATAGACAACTGTGGTAATTTAACCATTACAAACACTACACTAAACAACAATACTGCAAACTATGGAGGGGCAATAGACAACAACAATTTATATGGTGAAGAAGCAATATTTACATCTGGAAATCTAACAATCACAAACACCACACTAAACAACAACAACGCAAAAGAAGGAGGAGCAATATACAACAACTACCAATCCAATGTTAATATAACAGGTTCCAATTTCACACAAAACACTGCAAAATATGGAGGAGCAATAAGTAACAATGGTACTTTAACCATTACAAACACCACATTAAACAACAACAATGCAGATTTTGGAGGAGCAATAAGCAACTTTGGTAATTTAACCATTACAAACACTACACTAAACAAGAACCACGCAAACTATGGGGGAGCAATAGGCAACTTTGGTACTTTAACCATCACAAACACCACACTAGACAACAACACAGCAGAAGAATATGGGGGAGCAATATACAACGGCGGTAATTTAACCTTAACCATTACAAACACCACACTAAACAATAACCAAGCAAAATATGGAGGAGCAATAGAAAACGATGGTAATTTAAGCATAACAGATAGTACACTAAACAACAACCAAGCAAACATTGATGGAGGAGCAATACACAACGATGGTACTTTAGCCATCACAAACACCACAGTAAACAACAACAATGCAAACTATGGGGGAGCAATAGGCAACTTTGGTACTTTAACCATCACAAACACCACACTAAACAATAACACAGCAGAAGAATATGGAGGAGCAATATACAACGGTGGTACTTTAATAATCACAAACACCACACTAAACAACAACAATGCAAACTATGGGGGAGTAATAAACAATGCCGGTACTTTAATAATCACAAACACTACACTAAACAACAACAATGCAAACTATGGGGGAGCAATAAACAACAAATATGGTACTTTAACAATCACAAACACTACACTAAACAACAACCAAGCAGACTATGGAGGAGCAATACGCAACTCTCTTGGTACTTTAACTATCACAAACACCACACTAAACAACAACACCGCAGAAGAATATGGAGGAGCAATATACAATGAAGGTAATTTAACCATTACAAAAACCACCTTAAACAACAACAATGCAGTATTTGGTGGAGCAATAACCAACTGGGATACTTTATCCATCACAAACACCACACTAAACAAGAACCAAGCAAAATATGGGGGAGTAATATTCAATGACTATGGTAACCTAACCATAAACAACAGCACACTAAACAACAACCAAGCAGACTATGGGGGAGCAATAAACAACAATGGTACTTTAACCATCACAAACAGTACACTAAACAACAACAATGCAGGATTTGGTGGAGCAATAACCAACTGGGATACTTTAACCATTACAAACACCACCTTAAACAACAATAATGTAAAAGGATTTTATGATGAGGACTATGGTTTAGAGAGACACGGTCATGGTGGAGCAATATACAATGAAGGTAATATAAAAATTACAAACACCACCTTAAACAACAACAATGTAACAAATGCAGGAGATTTTGGAGGTGCAATAGACAATGGGGGAAACCTAACAATAACAAACACTACACTTAACAACAATGAAGGATATTTTGGAGGTGCAATAAATAGTGGGGGAAACCTAACAATAACAAACACTACACTTAACAACAATACTGCAAACTATGGGGGAGCAATAAGAAACTTGGGAACTTTAATATTTAATAAAAGTACACTTTACGACAACAATGCAGGATTTGGTGGAGCAATATACAATGAAGGTAATATAAAAATTACTAACACCACACTAAACAACAACACCGCAGAAGAATATGGAGGAGCAATACTTACATATGGAAATCTAACCGTAAAGGAAAGCTTATTTACAAACAATACTGCCCAACAAGGATCAGCTATTCATATTGTTGGTATAAGTGCAAATATTGAAAATAATAATTTCACATCAAATAGGGCCAATGTTACTGGAAAAGCCATAATAAACAGCACTCCAGCTAGAATATCCAATAATACCAATGCAGATATATCAAGATATAATGGAACAATATACTCCGCAGGAACAAAGGTTATAATAAGAAACAACATATTTGACCTTGGAATAGTCAATACAAAAACAACAGTACAGACAGTTAAAGGAACCATAGGGGAAAAACTAACGCTCAAGGCAACAGTAACAGACACTTACAACAATAAAGTTAATGAAGGAAACTTAATCTTCAAACTCAATGGAATAACAATCAAAGACAACGGCAAACTAACAGGATCATCCAACCCACTAATAGCTAAAGTAACAAATGGTGTAGCTACTGCTACAATAACACCTGATTTGAATATGAGGAGCATCAAAAAACTAACAGCACACTACACAGGAACAGATAGTTACAATGCATCTGTAAGTGTTCCTGTAACATCCCAAATATCACAGAGAAACGCATCCATAGTAGTAACTAGTAACGTTAAAACAATCAAGCAGGGGCAGGTGCTGACAATCACAGCAAGAGTCTATGACACCACTAGTGGAAAACGTAGTAGTACACTAATACCATACGAGGATGAATTCGTATACTTCAAAGTAAACGGCATCACAATAAAAGACTCCAAGGGCAATATGCAGAAAGTGAAAGTAGTAAACGGGGTAGCAACCATTAACTACACCATACCATTGGGACTCTCAGGTGTGACAGATGGTAAAACATTCAACGTCAAAAACCATACAATACTCGCAGGATACTATAACAAGAACTACCAGGCAGAAGTAAGAAACACCTCTACATTCCAGGTCGAGAGATCAAACATCACAATCACAATATCTAATGCAACGGTAAACAACAATACACATAAGCTGTCACTAACAGCTACGATAAAAGACTACCTTGGTAACAAAGTACTAGGACCAAACAAGTGCGTAATCAAAGTCAATGGTGCAACACTAAAAAATGGTACTAAGCCTATATACTACTTTGCAAACAATGGTGTTCTAACAGTCAAAGATATAGACATACCAGTCTACAATAAATATAATAGCATCGAAATAGTAACACAGGACAGACTAGCTTATAAATCACAGCGTAACACTACAACCGTTATAAAAGTAACAAACTAAAACCTTAACCCTCCTCCCTCCCCCCTACTGAGTATTAAATAATACTAAAATAAAAAATAAAATCCTATAATAAACCAATATTATAAACAAAAACCTATAATACATTTATATAATACCACAATAAGAATAAATAATGTATAAAATAAATAAAAAGCTTTCATTAAGTTAATTTATTCATTAAACAAAAATTAAATTATTAAACATAGAGATTTGAAAGGAAGAAAAAGAACATGAAAACAAAGAAAATATTACTACTAGTTACACTGGTTGTAGTGCTTGTAGGAGTAGTAAGTGCAAGTGAGGTATCGGATGATGCTGTATCGGCTGATGTTATGGATGATTCCATGGCACAAGAACCAGCACCTGTTACTACAACTGTACAGGAAAGTGTGACAAGTGAAGCAAAGGAAAGTAAATAGTTAAAGATGATAAGAATTTAAAGAGGTTACCGGGACGTGTAAATGTTTCGGATTATGATACATTTCGTAAGGTGTTAACAAACGAGTCAAGTAATTATGCGCCTACATTAACGGTAAACATAGTTTCAGGTTTCAAACTGAGGGACACCACTAGTATCAATGTTACCTCATTTGATAAGGTCATAATAAATGGTAGTGGAAACACGATAGATGGTGACAATAAATTCAAGTTTTTATCTATTGATACGGCTAGTGCAAACTTCCATGCCAATATAGTCTATTATAATACTGAAGTGGTCATAAATAACACTAATATAGTCAACTGTTCTGGTGGAGTAAGTGTTGGTGGAGTAATATATAACAGTAATAACACTTTAACCATAATAAACAGTACTTTAAACCACAATAATGCGACATCCGGGGGTGCAATCTCTAATGGCGGCAATTTAACTACTATAAACACTACTATAATCAATATCAGGGCAACAAATGAACGTGGTTACGGTGGAGCTATATACAACTACGGGGTAGTTTAAAACTGATTAATTCCACATTTATTCCAAGTAGAAAGATCAACAATCAATGTACAGATAACACAAGCTAAAGTAACAAGCAAAAACGCATTATCAGTTAAAGCAACACTAAAAGACTACAATGGAAACAACCTCATCGGTACAAATAAAGTAACAATAAAAATCAATGGAAAAAAACTACATCATGAATGGTAAACCAGTATGCTGGAGCCTAAAAAACGGTAACGTAGACCTAACAGGGTACAAGTGGACCCAAAGACAACCATTAAAAGAGTATTATTAGTAACTGGTGAACGTCAAGCATACTTAGAAGGAAGAAGTGAAACCACTAACATACAAAGAGTATAATATAATTATACATATACTAACCCCCCTACTTCTCTTTTTAAAAAGAATTTATAACATCACACCTACCAAACCAGAATACAACACTCAACCAAAAGTAGCCTTCTTACAAAATCAACACAAAAAAATAAATGTAGACTATATTTATACTATTTCCTCTCAAAAAGCAGATTTTTTCATGAAAAAGATTGTGGAGGGGTATGTACTTATAATGGCTCTTTTCATGAAATGTTAACATGCATTTTGAAGTTTTTATATTATTATTTTTTCATGAGGATATGAGGTTTTTATTTAAAGGTGATTACTTCTCAAGAGTTCGGGTTTAATTTATATACTATTACATTTAATAATTATTATTATGGTATTATATTTATAAATATGATACAGTATAAAAAAATGATAATATAACGATGGAATTGTAAAATATGATAAGTGTCCCTTTTTATAAAAGCATTTACTATTAATTATCCATTTTATATGTTTATTATTATTTTCAGGGTAAATGAACTGGAATCTAATTGATATTATAAAAAAAATATGGGAATGTTTTTTTTATTATTGGACTGTGGTGAACTAGTCTAGGATTTACCCTAAATGAAAGAATGGTATTTATAATTCTGTAAATTAACCTGTGGGATTTTGAGGGTAGTTTATGCTACTATGAAGTAGGATTTTCATCTATAACCGTGAACACACATAATTAAACATAGTTCAAGAAGATAAATCCTTAAAACGAACGAATTATAATAATAAAATTATGACTCCAAAAGTCAAAAAAAACACGTTTCTGGACAAACCAATAATGAAAATGATTTATACATTAAGAAATTAAGGAGACTTAATATGCATAACAGGATTAGTATAGCAAAGGAGTTTGCAGAAAAAATTAAATCAGAGTATATTAAAAAAATCATACTTTTCGGATCTGTTGCACGTAAAGAAGATAAAGAAGATTCAGATATTGATATACTAATTATTACTAATAATAGGGAAAAAATTGAAAATGTAGTTGATGATGAAATTGCCTGGATTATGTATGATAAACAAGAACTTATTTCAGCACATATTATGGATGAAGATTTATTTAATCAAACAAGACATTTTAGTTTTTTAACAAATGTGTTAAGGGATGGTGTAACAATTGGATGAAGTAACTGCATTATTTAATAAAGCAAAAAATAAGTTAAAAAATAGTAAAGTTTTGTATGAACATGGAGGATATGGAGATTCAGTTACATTATCATATTATGCTATGTTTTTATCTGCTAAAACCTTATTAATTAAAAGAAAATGTAAATTTGGAAAAACACATCAAAATTTAATTAAAGAATTTAGTCGAGTGTACGTTCATGAAGATACATTCGATTATAACATATACAAATATCTTGCAAGTACACAATACTTAAGAGAAGAAGTAGATTATAATCCCATAGATAGGATTGATGAAAGAATAGCAAAACAAAAGATTAATCAAGCAGAAAAATTTATTAAAGAATCTGAAAAATTCATATAACATCGCATTTTTTTCTTCATTTTTTTTATTACAATTTATTTTTAAGATAAGATTCATACGATTATTAAATGGCTTTGACATAATTATTGGATTGTTTATTTCTAATTATTCTCATAACAATCAATATCTGATAAAATCTATGAGCTGTAACATACTCACTAATAGCTTCATCTAGCTCTGATTTTGATGTAACATTAAAAACATCAATTATACTTTTTCCTGCCATCTAATAAGACATGTTTTTACGAATAGACAATCCATCATTTAACTTTGCTAATATACTATACAATACAAAAACCGATACAGACGGAAACTTCGCAATAAATTACACAGCAGACACGCAGGAACAAACAATGTCACAGCAGTCTTCAACGGTAACTCCATATACAACAGCATAAATGCAACCAGGACATTCACAGTTACGAATTAGTCTGCAGATACTATTGGGGACTGAAGCCATAGGATGGTGGAAGCCTT
>MUZZ01000109.1:0-3818 GCA_003266075.1 Methanosphaera sp. rholeuAM74 | reverse complement strand
AACAAAGAACGCCCCTGCACATCCAAACCCAGTTATGCACACTCTTCTTCAAAGAATAATTATGGACAAAAATAAATAGTTTCATGGACAATAACTTTATACATAAGAACAGGAAAATGTTCTGTAATATAATCAAGTTAGGAAGCAACTAAGATGAAAGCGAAGAAAATGATGCTGCTAGTTACGCTACTGGTAATGCTTGTAGGGCTGGCAAGTGCAAGTGAGGTATCGGATGATACGATATCTGCTGATGCTATGGATGATTCCATGGCACAAGAACCAGCACCTGCAACTACAACTGTACAGGAAAGTGTGACAAGTGAAGCAAAGGAAAGTAAACTAGTTAAAGATGATAAGAATTCAAAGCGGTTGACTTATCCGGGACGTGTAAATGTTTCGGATTTTGATACATTTCGTAATGTGTTAACAAATGAGTCAACTAATTATGCGTCCACATTAACGATAAACATAGTTTCAGGTTTTAAACTGAGGGACGTAACAGTTATTAATGTAACCTCATTTGATAAGGTCATAATAAATGGTAGTGGAAATACAATTGATGGTGACAATAAATACATGTTTTTATCTATTGAAACAGCCAGTGCAAACTTCCATGCCAATACAGTCTATTACAATGTTGAAGTGGTCATAAATAACACTAATATTATCAACTGTTCTGACCGTTATGGTGGAGTTAGATCTGGTGGAGCGATATATAACACTAATAACACTTTAACCATAATAAACAGTACTTTAAACAACAACAATGCGACATCAGGGGGGGCAATCTATAATGGCGGCAATTTAACCATAATAAACAGTACTATAATCAACAACAGGGCAACACATGAACGTGGTTGCGGTGGAGCTATTTACAACTTTGGGGGTAATTTAAAGCTGATTAATTCCACACTAAGTAATAACACGGTAACCGGAAAATATGGTGAGGGAGGAGCAGTATATACTTCTGATTTAACCATAACCAACTGTATGGTAAATGATAACAAAGCAACAGGAAAATATGGTAAGGGGGGAGCGATATCCTACACCAGTATAAACATGACCAACAGTACCCTGAGTAACAATGGGGCAATAGGTGAATCTGGTGTTGGTGGAGCAATGTCCAACCGAACATTCTATCCTAGCCAGAACATAACCGACAATATGCTAATCAACAACAATCCATTTATCAACGTGGTTGAAGAGAATGGCAGGTACAATATTAGGATTGTGGATGATAATGGAATCAGTTTCCCAAAAAGCGTTTTAATATATCTTAATGGAGCATATGAGGGCAATTATTCCGTATCTAAAAATTCCATAAACTGGAATAAGCAATTGGATAATGGGGAGTACTTGCTTTCGATAGTCTTCAACGGTAACACAGTTTATTATAATTTTAACATCGAAAAGCCACTCAAGCAAACAATCATATGTTTAGATAATATCCCTAACGTCCAGTACTCGGATGACGCAGTCATCAGCGGTGTTTTAGTTGACGAGGTGGGAAACCCTGTTTCCGATGCATATGTCACAGCATATGTTAACCAGAACGCATTCTCTCTGCCAACTGATGCTAGTGGATTATTCACGTTTGCTGTTGAAGCGTCAGTTATCGGGTTAAACAACGTTTCAGTCATATATGCCGGCAGTGGGGAATATGTTTCTTCAAATGCTTCAGCCACATTCAACGTAACCCAGATGGGAACGATAATCACATTAAACTCAATCTCCAATGCCGTATACGACTCAAATACTGTGATTAGAGGAAGATTGTCTGATAGTCATAACCGGAGTTTATCCAATCAAAACGTGAAAGTGAACGTTGAGGGAGTGGAAGTTACTGTACGGACTAATACTGCAGGAACATTCAGCTACACAACAGTATACAATGTAGTCGGGGAAAGGACAGTCATAGCAATATATCCCGGAACAGATAAATACGCATCATCATATGATACAATCAGCGTAGTCGTCAGCAAAGCCGACACAAGCATATCAGTAAATGATATCGCTGTTGTCGAATACTCTGATAATGTGGCAATTACTGGAAGCTGTACCGGGGCTACTGGTGTATCCATCAGCAATGCCATGGTAGTTCTGATGATTAATGATGTGGAGTATGATGCCCAAACTGATGCGGATGGGTATTATGCAATCAATTATACTGCAAACAGGGTGGGAACCAACAATGTCACGGCAAGTTTCGGTGGAAACTCTGTATATAATGGTGCAGATGCCTCCACAACATTCCTGGTCAACAAGAAAGACACTCTGATAACCCTGAATAACATTGCAAACACTGAATACTCCGATAAGATAACGATAACTGGAAGGTTTACTAGGAGTACTGGTGTAGCTCTAAAAAACGCTACAATAACACTGTTAATCAATAATGTTAGTTACAGGACGAAAACGGACAGGAATGGAAACTATGCATTAAACTACACAGCAACCAAGGTGGGAACAAACAACGTAACGGCAAGTTTCGGTGGAAACTCTGTATATAATGGTGCAGATACGTCTGCGACGTTCACGGTTGGCAAGAAGGATACAATCATAGTCTTGGATGATGTTTCTGGTGCTGAATACTCTGACAGGATCACTATTGGTGGCAGGTTCACAAGGAGTACTGGTGTGGCTCTTAGCAATGCCAGCATAGCCCTTACGGTTAATGGTGTAGGATATACTGTAAAGACTGATGCAAATGGAAACTTCGCCATCAACTATACCCTGACTAGAGTAGGAACAAACAACATAACCGCATTATTCAACGGAAACTCTGTATACAACAAGGCAAACACAACCAAAACATTCACAGTCAACAAGAAGGACACGGTCATAGTCTTGGATGATGTTTCTGGTGCTGAATACTCTGACAGAATCACTATTGGTGGCAGGTTCACAAGGAGTACTGGTGTGGCTCTTAGCAATGCCAGTATAGTCCTAACGGTCAATGGAGTTAGGTATACTGTGAAGACGGATGCAGCAGGATTCTTTGCAATCAACTATACAGTTACTAAGGTTGGCGTAAATAATGTCACGGCAAGTTTCGGTGGAAACTCTGTATACAATGCTGCAGATGTGTCTGGGACATTCACGGTCATCAAGAAAGACACTGTCCTAACCTTGAACGACATTCCAGACACAGAATATTCAAGTACAATAACAATAACGGGGACATTTACACGAAATACGGGTGTGCCACTTAAAAACGCTACTATAACCATAAAAATCAACAATGTAAACTACAACACAAAAACAGATACGGACGGAAACTTTGCAATAAACTACACGGCAAACACGCTGGGAACAAACAATGTAACAGCAGTTTTCAAAGGTAACTCCGTATACAACAGCATAAATGCGACTAGGACATTCACGGTTACAGACTGAATGTAGCTTCACATTCAAATAAACGCCCTCATATGAAGGGGGTAAATGGGGTGGGTCAATCTCATCCCCAATATCCTGCCAATGAAGGGATTAAACATTTGATCGTGCTACTCTAAGGAAAAATAAAGTGTTTATGGATATGGATTATTGTTAAAAACTGCACATAACTAATATAAAATTATATCATCACCATCAATTCTATGGATTTCTGTATTAAAAAGCTACTTCGCTGCAGACTTTCATGGGAATTCTATTGTAAAACTGTTTTTTTTGATTCTCTTGTTTGCATATTGCATGGATTCTATTGTTATGGTCATTTTAAAAGTAGTGGGGGTGTGGGCGGTCAGGTTTTTATTCGACTTTTTTGCTTTCTATGTACAGGTACAGCCTTTCTTTTTCGAAGTAGTAGCTTTGGTCTTCGT
>MUZZ01000116.1:2418-6892 GCA_003266075.1 Methanosphaera sp. rholeuAM74 | reverse complement strand
TATTCAACCCAGAAATAGCCCAGTACGATGTTGTATCGTTCTACCTACTATGTCAGGCAGTGGCAATAGGCTACGGTGTAGAAAGCAGACAGAGTAAGTTATTAAAAGAATCACAACTCGACCTGATAAGCCAGAGACTAGAACTCTTAAAAGCTGATGGGGAGTTCATAACAGGTTATCTAAGAAAGATCATAAACCAATTCCACGACAGCAACCATACCGACTGGAAAACAGTTAAAAACGAACTGGAAATGGCAAACATAACCCTAGACAAACTACTGTTAGTGGATGGAAGAATAATACTGGAATACGAGGACTTCATAGACGAATTCGGAGAACTAATAGAGTATCGTGACCCCCGTAGCATGTACCAAGTAACAAGTGGAACCCAACTCAAGATAGCAATGACACAGGCATACATCCTAACATCGATGATGGACTACATGGCAAACGTTGAAAAAAAGTCAAAACACATGATAGAACCCAACAAGCTACTAGTCAAACTAGCCGATGAAATACATAACATGGAAGTCGAACACAGGGAAGCAATGCTGAAATCAAACCCATCAGCCCAGGCAGCTGACATTGCACCAAACCCACTGAACATGGACGCATTACCACCATGCGTCAGAAAATGCATGGACGGAATAAAAAGTGGGGGACGTAACGATGCAATAGTACTATTCCTGACGCCATTCATATCCTATGCAAGGCTGTGCCCGGGAATATTCAAACTGGAGGGTGAAACAGTCAAAGTATCCGAGGTAGACCCTGACCTTTCAATCACAACAGAAGAAGTCATACCCCTAATATACGACGTTGCAGAAAGCTGTGTTCCACCACTATTTAGTGACCAGCCCAACGAGGTAATAAACATAAACTCCAAGCTAGGATTTGGGATGCATGACAAACTAAACATCAAACATGAGGGAGAAACCAGCTGGTATACTCCGATGAGTTGTGAAAAAACTAAGCTACACCTGTCAACCCTATGCACTCCAAACGTTGACTGTAAAAAGATTGGAAACCCACTAACATACTACAACCGTAAAAACTTCATACTAGGCAAACAGAAAACAAGTAACGACAATAAGGTGGAATAGTAATGGACTTTGAACTTAAACCAGCAACAAGATACGAACGAAAACTCTTCTACAAGGAGGAATGGAGTGTTAATGATGTTCCAGACTTCATAACAGATTCCATCACCACAAGGGAGTTCGGATTCGACCACAACGGACAAGGACCAAACGACCGGTACAAGACATTCAATGGCCAGTTACACCTCAAACGATTCATCAAGTCAAAGCAACCATTCGCATCATATGTATCCGTAGCATACTATGATAAGCCATCAAAACGTGAAGGATGGCAGAAGGCAGAACTAGTCTTTGACGTGGACGCAAAGGATATACCCATAAGAACATGTGAATGTGGGGAGGGTGACGTTTGTGATGTCTGCTTAAACCAGGCAAAAGAAATAGTGTTAAAGATTAGGGACGTTTTAAGGGGTGACCTTGGACTCAAAGACATCAACCTAGTCTATTCAGGACGTGGATACCACGTCAGAGTACTTGACGAGGACGTCATGGATGCAACATCAAATATGAGGGCAGATATAGTCCAATACGTACTCGCAGCAAAAGTGCCCGACTTATCGAATGTCCTAGGATACAATAACCTACAACACTTCATAATACCATTCGGCTATCCCAAGGTTTTCACGTCATGGTCTAAGTACTCAATACTACACTTAACAGAAAAAAACAAGCTAGACAACGTCAACGCTAAACTACTTAAAGATACAATAAAACACAGAAAACTATTAGAAAAAGACCAGTGGGGGTTATTCAGGAACAAGATTGGCCCAATAAGATATAAACGTTTGATTGAAGCAGTCAGCAAGGTAAACATGAACATAGCCGATACCAAGGTTTCAATTGACCTTAAACGTATACTACGTCTTCCATCAACGCTTCACTCAAAGGTCAGCATGAAATCCACGCTGATAAAAAACATTGAAACATTCGACCCATTCGATGATGCTGTTCCAAAATTCGTCTACGAACGCAAATAATTAATCTATCTAACTAATCTATGGTATGGGTTGAGGTATAAGTATAACTCTTCAAAGTCATCACCACATCCACGGTCTATGTGTTCGTGGATGTCACATAAATTGTAACCCTTTTCTAATTCTTTTTTCACATTCTTTCCAAGCTTCAATTGGGGCATATCATATTCCATTATTAACCCATTTATCATATCATCCACACATGAGTAGAGTCTTTTCTTCATTACGACCCACTTATCTCCAAGTATGTATGCATCAGGGTTTTTTCGCTTGAAGTTATCCCCATTAACCCTATCTCTGACAATCGGTCCATTACACATAACAATATTAGACAACGTCCTGTTTTCATATTCAAGTATTATACTAGCCTTATTATCACTGCGTATGTAGTATGAGCTTTTAACAACACCAAAATCATACTTCTGTGAAACTCGTGCGAAGGATTTGCAACTCTTGTTTACCTGTGGATATATCACATCACTAGCAAGTGGAGGAACATCGAAACTTAACACACAACAGTATGTACCACGACTGTTGAATCCCTCATGCAAGTATTTTCTATCTACATCAATAGATCTATCCCTAAAGTAGTCTATCGTAGGATTTCTTAGAAAGTTACGTGATGCAACGATAAACTCGTTATACTTCTGAGTTGATAATGCCGCTGCAACGTTACGATTTGCATCGGTGGGATCTATGAAAACTAGTGGGTCATCAAAGTTACTGCTTGTACCATACTCTTCAAGGTCTAACTCCAATCTTCTGCCCCACTTGTAAGCCGCACTTTCTATGACATCCTGAAAGCTTCCATAGGCTAGTACAAGCAATTCGCAGAGGTATCCTGAAAAGCCACTAACCTTATAGTTTGCCCCATAGGTGTTAATNNNNTTATAGCATGGAACGAAGTCCACCTCATATCCATCAATTAAGCCTGTCATGTATGGGTGTGAAGCATACCTTTTCTCAGTCTTTCCACCGACAACGCTGATACAGTAACTGCCTAAATCTAAGCCGTAACTTTTCAGTTTATCTTCACTATAGTCTAGGTCAAATGCCATGAAAATGTCTACATCAGCCTTACCAATTAGGCAGGTTTTCTTAGCTACAGATCCAACTAACCTACATTCAACATTTAAGTCCATATCCGATGCTTTGTCCAGTATTATCTTCATCAACTTGGACGAAAAATCATAAATTTCCTTGAACTGATCATCTGTTGGCTTAATCTTACATAGTACGTCTTCATAATTATTTGTCATAGATTCCTCCATGTTAGACCTTAGTTGCACTAACAATTGTGATAGGATTCAATGCCTTCATCATCACCCCACGTTTAAGGATGATACCCCTTGAAACATTTAGTGTGACGACCTCAACACTAGCACCCAACTCTTTGAGTACCTCCACGCTGTCAGTAGCAGTTTCTAGAACTATTGATGTGGTCACAAGTCTACCACCAACTGGGAGCTTGTCATAGCCTATCCTTATAATGTCCTTGAGGTTTCCACCACTTCCACCAATCATTACCCTAGTGAAGCCATCAATGTGTTCTAATGCACTAGCACCATCCTCTTCTAGTACTTCCACGTTAGAGCTGAGATTAAACTTTTCAAGGTTAGCCTTGGTAGTGTTTATGGCATCAACGTTGACGTCTATGCTGTATACCTTTTTACATCTTTTGGCAAATTCAACGGTTAATCCACCAGTACCACAGCCTACGTCGACGATAGTATCATCCTCTTGGATATGTAACTTGCTGAGTACTATTGTCCGTATCTCCTCCTTTGTCGGTCCAGGTACTTTCTCGGTTTTAATATATTCATCATCAGGAGTTATACCAATACGCATAAAATTACACCTCTTCTATTCCCATTTCCTGAATAAATCATTTTCTATTCCTAGTATGTCAAATAACTTTCCTACTATAAAGTTAACTTGTTCATCCACACTCTCTGGGCTATGATAAAATGCGGGCATGGCTGGTAGTATCACAGCACCNNCGTGGAACTATGACCAAATTCCGTCTTTCCTTCAAGGTCACATCAGCCACTCTTGTTATGGTATTATCAGCATATCCATGGGCTATGCCAGATAAAGTCTTCATACTGCATGGTATCACCACACAACAGTCAAACTTGAATGAACCACTATTAATACTGGCTGTCAGGTCAGATTCATCATAACAATATGATGCCAGATTCATTAGTTCTTGGATTGTGTAGCTCGTCTCCTGTTTAATCACGTCACGGGCTATCCTGCTTACCACAAGGTGAGTTTCAACACCCACACGTTCTAACTCTTCTAAAGCTCTTATACCATATATGACTCCACTAGCTCCAGTTATGCATAGTACTACCCTCATATATAATCCCTTCATATCTTGAACTCTTTCACAGTAGT
>MUZZ01000116.1:2014-2412 GCA_003266075.1 Methanosphaera sp. rholeuAM74 | reverse complement strand
GAGTTGAAAACTTCTTCATTATCAAGAGTCTTTAATCTGCCAATCGTGATATGTGGAACATAGTTCTTTTCCTTTTTAAATCCAATATCCCCAAAATTATTATCCAATTCCTTTATTAACTGGATGGTTTTATCTTCTTTATCCTTAACCCCAGTCCAGATAACGTGAGGATTTTTTCTGCCACCAAATGTTCCTACACGAACTATTTTCATCATGTACTTATTATAGCTCTTAATTGTATTATTAACTACCTCAATGATGTTGTTCTTTTTCTTTTCATTAATGTCTCCGAAGAATTTAAGTGTCAAATGAATATTTTCTGCTTCAACACACTTCATCTTACAACAGTCACTATCCATGAATTCCTCTTGTAGTTTAACAATATTGTTCTTAATATA
>MUZZ01000116.1:0-1931 GCA_003266075.1 Methanosphaera sp. rholeuAM74 | reverse complement strand
AAGTGTCTTGCACCAGTAGTGAAGTAGGCAAGAACCTTATCACCAATATTAATGTCTACTACAGAGACGGGTTTACCTTCAGCATCAACTAACCTGATTGTTTCAGCATTCTGCACGAGCGTCCTGATACGTTTACCATCATATTCTGCTTCAATAAGTAGTAGTGGCCGTCTTTCAATCTTAACCCTTCCCACTATCGCAGTTTGTGCTTCACCTCTACTGTTAACAGTAAGTACTTCATCTCCAGCCTCTATCTCTGACAAGTACCTAGTCTTATTCCCGGGAGTCATAACATATGCATGAACTGGGCCAGCATTAACCCTGAACGGTCGTGAAGCAACATATTCACTTTCTAATGATTCGCTATGGACAAGAAACAGTCCACTAGAAAATGATCCAATGAGCATACCCTCTCCAACATTCATCATAGAACATGTGTCGACACATGCACGATCTCCGATGCCGACAGATTCAATCTTAGTGATAGTAGCCTCTTTAAGTTCATAATCCTCTCTGGAAGCCTTTTCAATTAACTCTCCAAGTCTTCTAATTTCATTGGCATCATTTGATGACAACAATACACCATCGCTGCCATGCTCCATGGTTTCCAGTGCAAGTTTGGCTTCCTCATAGTTTGGCACATCAACCATTATCTTGGAAGTTCTATCCTGGAGGCTGGCGATAATATTTTCCAATGGAATAACCTTCCAATTCTTTCCCTTAAGAATAACGTAGTCAGCCACAGTTCCAAACTTGGATACAAGCAGTTCATCTTCCTTGTTGTTTATCTCAACATATACTGCTACCTCTTTACCATTTTCCTGTGCCTTCTTTATATCAGATAGTGTGGCTTTCTCATCAAAACCTAGGAGAGTGATGTCGGAGTCCTCATCATTTGACACGATTTTAACATTTCCTAACTCTTTAATGGTATCGGCATTGTCAAAATCCATGATGTACTCAAATCCGCTTTCAAGTGCGTTTACAATTGCATCTTTCCTATCGTTCCAAGTGCCATTAGGTCTAATCCATGCAAATTTCATAGTAACACACATCCATTATCCGTTGATTATTTCCAAGGCTTCATCAGGGGTGATTTTCTCATGAACAACTTTGACAAGTGCTTCTGTCGTCTTTGCAGGGTCTTTTGCTTGGAATATGTTTCTACCGAAAGCTACTCCAGCTCCACCAACGTTTATAGCATCGTAGACCATTTCAAATAATTGTCTTTCAGTTTCAATTTTTGGTCCACCAGCAATTATAACAGGAACAGGGCATCCATCAACCACTTCCTTGAATGTATCAGGGTCTCCAGTATAATTGGTTTTAACAATATCTGCACCAAGTTCTGCTCCCACCCTTGCAGCCAACTTAACTACCTCTGGGTCGTGTTCATTATCAATCTTTGGTCCTCTAGGATACATCATTGCAAGTAATGGCAATCCCCATTCATCACATTCCTCTGCTATTCTACCAGTTGTCTGGAGCATTTCAGGTTCTTTCTCTGAACCAATGTTCACATGAACACTCACAGCATCAGCACCGAGTTTTAAAGCCTTCTCGACACTCGTAACTTGGACTTTATGGAATGGGTCAACACTAAGGTCAGTACTGGCTGATAAGTGAAGTATCAGACCAATATCACTACCATAGCCACGATGACCATTTAACACCATACCCTTATGCATTAATACAGCGTTAGCCCCTCCTCTTGCTACAGAGTCAATAGTTTCGGTCATGTTTATAAGACCAGGTATGGGTCCACCTGAAATTCCATGATCCATTGGAGCTATCACACATTTTCCTGTTTTACGGTTAATAATCCTTTCAATCCTTATTTTCTTTCCAATCATTGTATCACTTAAATAATGTATAATATAAAACTTTAATTTCAGTTTTTATCGAATGATAATTATGTTTATGTTTTTCCA
>MUZZ01000158.1:4058-4248 GCA_003266075.1 Methanosphaera sp. rholeuAM74 | reverse complement strand
ACAGTTTTCATTATGGCATCAGGATCAGATGCACTTAAGCAAGACTTCAAGAATAAAATCTTCGGCTTTTACAAAGTAAAATGGTTGAATGTACTTTGGGCTGTGATTGTATTTGCAATGGTAATAGTCTGTTCTATCCTGTTGTCACTAACTTTTGGACAGTCCCTTAGCCAGTTTTCCTTTACTGAAA
>MUZZ01000158.1:0-3947 GCA_003266075.1 Methanosphaera sp. rholeuAM74 | reverse complement strand
ATTTCATGCAGGAGAAAATAGCGATAACTCCAGAGACAAAGTGCCTAGAAACTATAGTAATAACATTGCTTACAGTTATTATAATCATGGCTAAAAAAGACATGTTCTTCGAAACTCGTCATGTAGGAAGACTACTTGAATACAGCAACAAGCAGTAATAATAATCTAATAAATGAAGATTCGAACAGAAAATATACCAAATAGTATCAATCTTATGACCAGCACCATAATAAAGTACGCACAGGTCGTAATGTACTTGATACTGTTATTATAATTTTTCCAAATACATTACAATCAGCAAAAAGAATCTGATGGATGTTACTATTGAAATCACCAATACCCCCCAACTCTCTGCAAGATTTTTGAGATATCATAATTATTTATCTAGAGGTGTTTTAATGCCTTGTTGAATCAAAGAATGTGATAACACCTTGTATATAATGATTAAAAAGTCTAAAAAAGATAATGATAAAACTTTAAAAATTAGGGTTGAGACTTGGCATGAATTATTTTTGAGAACATGCAACAAATCTGTTTCAGACTCTTTTAATGTTATTTAACTAATGTTATGTTTATACTTATGTAATTATTGCATAGATTTTATTTAGAACTTGTTGTTAAAAGAAGTACAATTCACATAGCAAGATAATACTTGTCACACACCCCCGGTAAAATATTGAAATCAAAACAAAAAAAGAATAATATTGCATTAAAAAACAAAATAATAATAAATTCAAATAATTAAGTTAAAATAAAGAAATTAACAGTTTTGTCCAATACTCTTTGATACGTTAAGATTATTAACTTTGCTAATATGTGCTAAAGTATTAGTTAATTTCATTACTATCATTAGACATATATGTTACATAACGGAGTTGAGAAATTTATATGAATAATGATGAGATTAATTTTTGGATGGATTTATCAGATACTTTATCTGTTGAGGTTGAAAGAAGTATTGATGATGCACGTGCTGACCCTGATTTGTCAGCTGTCACGAAAATTGGTGCTGATGGTACTCCAACACATAAGATTGATGAGTATGCAGAGCAGACTGCCATTGAAGTTTTGGAAAGATGTGGTAAATCCCTTATATTAATTAGTGAGGAAATCGGTGAAGTAAAAATTGGTGATGGTGAAGCGGAGTTTCTCTTGATTTTAGACCCCATAGATGGTAGTAGTAACTCTATTAAGAACATTGCCTGTTACGGTATTTCCATTGCAATATCCGATATTAGGTGTAAAAACAGTCTTGATGAGGTGTGCTTAGAGGATGTGGAGGTTGCTTATGTCAAAAACTTCCCTACTGGTGATGTTTATAGTGCTGTGAGGGGTGGTGGTGCTTTTAAAAATGGTGAAATTATGAACCCTATTTCGGGTGTTGAGAAGGTAAATGATGCCACCCTGTGTAGCTACGTTTATAGGAGTAGGTCTGATAAGTTATGCAACTTATATACCAATGTTCGTAGGATGAGGATTATGGGTTCTATTGCTATTGAGATGTGTTATGTTGCTGATGCCACTTATGATGTCTTCCTAGAAATTGGTGGTATTATAAGGATTCTTGACATTGCAGCTAGTCAGCTGATTGTAGCTGAAAATAATGGTATTATCTCCGATTATAGTGGAAACAAGTTATCAAGTAGGTTAAGTTTGACTGAGAAGACTTCTATTGTTGCCTGTTGTAGTCAGAGGCTACATAATGACATAATGGATTACTTACATTAGTGATGTTGATTTTTATGAAGATTGGTATTGTTTCACGTACGGATAAGGTTGAAGCTCTTGACTTGGTAAAAAGCATTGTGCATTACTTAGATGAGAATAATGTTCCAGTCGAGATTGAACGAAGGGTTACCGATGAGTTAGTGGAGTTTGTGGATTACTGTGTGGACATTGAGGATATGACGTCCGATATAGTGTTATGTCTTGGTGGTGATGGTACTGTCTTGTATGCTCAGAGAGTCCTATCACATAAGAAGATTCCCGTGTTGAGTATTAATGTTGGTACTGTCGGTTTTCTCACTGAAGTTAATCCTGATGACGTCTTCGAGTGTCTTGATAAGTTGTTAAGTTATGACTTCTTTATTGAGGAACGTATGCAGTTGGATGTTAAGTGTGATGGTGAATGGATTACTGTCTTGAATGAGTTGGTTCTCATGACTAATCAGCCTGCCAAGATGCTTGACTTGTCTGTGAGTGTGGATAATGAGATTGCCGATGAGGTTCGTGCCGATGGCTTGATTGTTTCTACTCCTAGTGGTTCTACTGCCTATGCTATGAGTGCTGGTGGTCCTATTGTCGATCCACGTGTGGATGCAGCTATCATTATCCCGATTTGCCCGTTCAAGTTAAGTTCCAGACCCAAAATTGTTCCTAGTTCCAGCAATATTCGTATCAAGTTCCAGAAAGAGGGTAAACAAGCATTAGCTGTTCTTGATGGAGTCAATAATAAGATTTATGATTACATGGATGAGATTGAAATCAGAAAATCCGATTATCCAGCATATTTTGTGAGGTTTAAGCATAACTTCTATGCTAGTGTGGATAAGAAGTTGACTGTAGTCTAGGATGTGGATGGTAGATATGTCTGATGTTTTAATTTGTGATGCTAACCATGGGGGGTTGGTACTCCTGGATGAGTATTATAAGCACACATCCAATAACCTCTTTTTCTATGATACGTACAACAAGTTATCTGAAGATGAAAGAAGAGTCATAGAGTATAAGTATGGTGTTGAGTTTCTAGATGAATCTGACGTTGATGAACACTTCGTCGTAATTGCACCTGTCCATATGCCATGTGATTTTAAATGTGACTACACCCACCATGAGTTTACCAAGTACTTGCTGGATAAGATTAGAGTGGAGTTTGACTTGGACTTCAAGATTATACAGGTTAGTGGTGTTAAGGGCAAGACCACCACTACCCACATGATTAGTGAAGTACTTAGAAACAGCAATGTATTACTTCTTAATAGTAACCACCTTTCATATAATACTCCACATGGAAGACGTGTTTTAGTTGATAATTTAAGCATCACACCCTCCAGCATCATTACTGCAATTAACATGGCTATTAGTGAGGGAATCATTGGTGATGTTGACTACTGTGTTTTTGAGGTTTCACTTGGCGTGATACCAGACGAGTTTTGTGGTGTGTTGACTAATGTTGTTGAGGACTACCCAATAGCAGGTGGTACTTCATCAGCTTCACGTGCAAAGTCGAATGTTTTCAAGTCAATAAATGTTGTGTGTGACTATGAAACTAGGCTGGAGTACTATGAAGAGTTTGACTGTGTGTGTGTGAGTGTGGATAATCCGTGTAGTGATGTCTATGCCACTAGTATTGATTATGGCCTTAGGAGTACATTAGTTGAATTTAATTACATGGGAGAGAATTGTAAGTTAAGTGCTTTCTGTCTTAGCGACTTTGATGTTGAAAATCTTTTGTTGGCAGTCTGTGTTGGAAGAATTTGTGGTCTTGGGATGGATGATATATTATCGAATTTGGAGGATATGAAGACCCTTTCTGGCCGTAATTCCTGTAGAAGTGTCTGTGGGAAGTTGTTGGTAGAGGATATTAATCCAGGTCATAACACCACGTCCATAAGAAAATCTGTGGAAAACATTGGACGCTACAATTTAGGGGTTGTATGCATCATAGGTGGTGATTATGGTATTACCTGTGAGGAAATTGATGAAGACATGTTAGAGGCTTATCTTGAAACTTTAGACGATAATCTGATATTGACTGGAGCATTAGGTTTAAATCTTAAGAATCGGCTGGCCGGTAGGGATGTGTTGTACTTCGAGGACTTGGTGTGTGCTGTAAAATATGCTGTGAACAATTATGATGCAGGCATTATCCATGTCATATACAGGAGTGAATATCATCGTAATATCAAGTTGGATGAATTATTTTGAACCTCTCCGTCTTGTAGAAG
>MUZZ01000274.1 GCA_003266075.1 Methanosphaera sp. rholeuAM74 | reverse complement strand
ATCTTTCCAGTAAGGGCAACTCCACTAAAAACAACATCACACCAGGTAACGTTAAAATCAAGATAGCAGACCTCCCAGTCCACGAAAATGGTGATAAACTACAATTTGTTATAACAGCTACTGATGAGAATGGAGAAAGCATAACTGGTGGAGTAGTAATCATGAAAGCAAATGGAGTCACACTAAAAGATGCAAATGGTAAAGCATTACAAGCCAACGTAGTAAACGGAGTAGCAATACTAGACTACAACATAACACTCGGAGCCAGAACACACGACCTAACAGCAGTATACGCATACACAGGATACAACAGAGTAGAAGCCAAAAACACACTAAACGTAACCAAAGGAGAAATATTCATCAGATACAACCCAGTAATCATCAAGACAGCCAAAACAACAGTCACAGCAGACATAGTCGACAAAAACAAAAACCATATGTATGGAAACGTCACAGTCGGAGTTAAAGTTGATGGTAAGATGGTAATCACATCTGAGGCCATAGAAGGACTGATAAATGTAACCATACCAACATCATTCACCAAAGGTGTTCACAATATCGAGTTCATCGTCGGTGAAACTGGTGCATTTAAATCTGACAGATTAACAAGTGTAATAATAAAAGAATAAGTCACCCCCCCAATTTTAACTTTTTTTGGTGATATGAAATGAATTTAAATAAACTAATGATAACCACAATACTACTGTTCTTACTTGTAGGTGTTGTAAGTGCTACTGATGTGGCAGATGATACAACAAGTACTGAAAGCATGAATGAATTAGTAAAGGATGTACCAACTACAACTACTGCACAGGATACTAGTTTAGTAGAAGATAAAAAGATTGATAAGGAAAGCAAAACACATAAAACATCATCAAAGACTTATAATGTAACAAACTTTGATTCATTACATTACGCATTAACAAATGATGAATACGATACTGTTACTGTTAACATCAATTCAAACATTACATTAAAAAGTAATACAAAACTACCTTATTCAATAAGCTACGTCATTATCAATGGTAATGGAAACACACTCGATGGATCTAATCATTATCAATTTTTAGATATATATGACCAATATGTTACCATAAACAACCTCAAAATAATTAATTGTACGTCAGATGAGGGTGGTGCAATAGAAAATCTTCAAGGTGAAGTAAATATTTATAATACTTCATTTGTTAATAATTATGCTAGATATGGTGGAGCAATCAATTCATACACATATAGTGAATTAGTTGTGATAAATTCAACATTCATTAATAATAAGGCAAGTCAGGATGGAGGATGTTTATACTTATATCAAAATCGCAATACAATTGAAAATTGTGAATTCTATAATAATACTGCAGGATACGAAGGTGGGGCAATAAAAACATGGAATGAACACAACTTAAAACTCAAAAACTCATTTTTCTTTAATAATACTGCCTACGAAGAAACAGGAGAAAACGTTTATATTGGTGGAGGAGAACAACATAGTTACACTACGGTTATAGTAAATAATAATACATTCGTTAATTATGGAAATGTTCAACAAGTATACAACTATAGAGATTATGCGAGTTTTTATGATAACAAATATATTACTAATTACCATGAAGGAAAAGATAACACAAAAATCATAGTAAACTCAGTTAAAGGAATAATTGGAGAAAAATTAATATTTACAGCCAAAGTAACAGACACCAACAACAACCCAGTACCTAACGGATATGTACTATTCAAACTCAACGGCATCACCATAAAAGAAAATGGCAAACTCACAGGAAGTAACAACCCATTAAAAGTATATGTAACTAATGGTGTTGCTAGTACTACTGTGACTGCAGACCTTAATATGAGGTATGCCCAGAACCTGACGGCAGTATACTCTGGTTCAAGTGTTTACGATGCTTCACGTAGTAATGATGCTAAGGCTCAGCTTTCACAGAGAAATGCTTCTATTGTTGTTTCAAGTAACGTTAAAACCATCAAACAAGGACAGACGCTGACAATAACAGCCAGAGTATATGACACTACTGGTGGTAAGCGTAGCAGTACACTAATACCATTTGATGATGAGTTCGTCTACTTCAAGGTTAACGGTATAACTTTAAAAGACTCTGAGGGTAATATGCAGAAGGTGAAAGTAGTAAATGGAACAGCAACCATCAAGTACACAATACCACTAGGACTAAGTGGTGTAACCGATGGTAAGACGTTCAACATTAAAAACCATACAATACTAGCTGGTTACTATAACAAGAACTACCAAGCAGAGGTAAGAAACACATCCACCTTCCAAGTTGAGAGATCTAACATCACAATTACAATAACTAATGCTACAGTAAACAACAAGACGCACAAACTCTCACTTACAGCTACAATCAAGGACTACCTGGGAAACAAGGTCTTAGGTCCGAATAAGTGTGTGGTCAAAATTAATGGTGCAACACTCAAGAGTGGTAATAAGCCTATCTACTACTTTGCTAATAATGGTGTTTTAAGCATTAAAGATGTAACTATCCCATCATACAACAACTACAAGACAATAGAAATTGTGACACAGGACAGACTATCCTATAAGAGTCAGCGTAACACTACTAACACTATCAAAGTGGAAAATAATCCTACAAATACCCAAAAAGCTAATACTAGTAATAATAATGACACAGGCAATAAACCTACGAGTACTCAACAAGTATGGGTAGAAGGACATTACGAGGGTGGTTCAGTTGTATCTGGAATTGAGTATGTCTATGATTCTAGTGGTTTATTATTAGTAGATAGTGATGGAAACCCAGTAACTCGTACAGTGACTAAAAGAGTAGGGGGAACATGGGTTCCAGGTCATTATGAGGATGTATGATTGAATATTAATAATGGATAAGTCAATCTATCATTTAATATAATATTCTCCCCCCTAAATCTTTTCTATTTTTTTATAAAAATATGATTCATGCTAAAAATATTTGACCCTATCTTTATCATCATAATTCCAAAATGTTATGTATTCTGTGTATTGTTTAACCGATAAATAGATGAAATAGATTTTATCATTGTATAAATAAATATTATCCACTATTTTAGTTAAACAGGTGATGAATCAAGATGATAACATTCATCGACAAAATATTCAAATTAATTAGAAGAATATTTTAATTTGATAAAGGATGATGCTCAATATATTAATATGCATATAAAACAATAAGCTTAAATAAAACAACGTTAAATAAATAGTAGTATAAGCATGAAGCCAACTCATGCTTTATAATTAATATATTAGAAAAATATTTGAAGTAAAATAGATTTTTCTATTATGAGGCTTACAGGATTTTTCTGATAAGCCTAGTATAGGTGATTTATATATGGAGAAAAATAAGATTATTGGAATTATTGTTGCAGTCCTATTATTGGCTGTCATAGGTTATGGTGCTTACACCATGTTTAATACTGGTAGTAACACTTTAGCAGTTAATGATACCCTAATTACCTTGCCTGATGGCTATAGTATTGATAACGATACTAATATTGCGACTAAGGGTAATGTTAATATCATGTTTGTATCTGCTAGTTCTGGTGCGGAGTATCAGATGAACTTCTCTAAGATGCTTAATGAATGTGGAAACATCTCTGGTTATAGTAATATTAGGGAAGACGAGGTGAATGGGTTTAAAATCTATGAGTATGGTGGTAAGACTGGTGACTTTAAGAATATGAGTACTACTGAACATACTAGTGAGGCTACGGTTACTCATACTATGTATCCACAGTACTTCTATGATAAGACTGATACTGAGATTCATCCAGATTATGTCAGGGTTTTGAACATCATTACACCTAGTAATGAGGCCGACCAGATACTTGTATTTAGTAATGATAGTGGTGCTGACTTGTATTCACAGGAAATTAATGATACTATTAGGACGTTGAATACTACGAAGTAAAAAGATTTTATGGAGATGATTTATTTATGAAGAAGATTATGTTTGGAGTTATATGTGCTTTAATCCTGACTTGTGGATTAAGTGTGGCTATTGCAGTTGACTTGACTAGCCATGAATTCAGTAATTTCAAGATGGATGTGCCTGGTAATTCAAACTTTAATGAGAGTACACATATGAATGGTAAGGATGTCTTGGAGAATGCTGTTGCCAATAATGGTGGCAGTATTTCATTTGATGAACTGGATTCTAATCCTGCATACTGTCACCCAGAATGGCGTGATGATGTTAATAACTTTACGGTTGAATATATTGATTGTAGTGAGGATAGTTTGTCAAGCTACTCTAATGCCATGAAACAGTTGTATGCTGATTCATCTTTTAAGGAAGATTCTGGTAACATTCACATCTATGATATGTCTAAGGTCAATGGCGAAGGAACATTTAGTGTTTGCAGGGAAAATGATGGTAAAGGTATTGTCATAATCTCTGGTAAAGACTTAGATCTGCTTAAACAGATGGGTGAATCCATTACATTCAAATAGAAATCGTCGTGTTAGTTTATTATATCCTTTTGGTACATAGTGAAGAGGATATTTATAACCGTGAGATGAAGGTTGTCTATGATGACTTTGAAATCATGTTTGAAAATAGTGTTGAATTAAAGGATAGCAGTCAGATTAATGCCGAGTATGCTAAAGAAATTATCAGTGAATGTGATAATAATACTCCGTTAATTGAAAACGCTACGTTTACTCTTATTGAGTTAAACAATTCTGTTAAAAATACTACACGTAAGGAGTATATTAACAGCATATATGATGCATGTATTTCCTATAATAATTCTAATAACTATTTAAGAGAAATGTACATTCATATTAATGATTATGAAGAGAAGAATGAGGGCATATCTTCTTCTTATCATTCCGTGAATGACTTGTACAATAAGAGTTTAGATGAATACAAGCATTTTAATGAAACTAGAGATAAGATTCAGAACATGGAGTCAGAGTATCCATTTTTAGGTAGCTATAATAATGAATCCGTTCTCATCGGAGATATCATTACCTTTTAAATAAGGTTTGGAAACTATTAACCTCTTTTATAGTTTCCATAAATACTTCTTTTTTTAATGAAATTATTTTACTTTGTGAAAGCATCCATATATTGATTTAAATAGCTAAGAAGATGGCAGTAAGACTTTAAAGTATGAACTCTAACTAAATTACTGTCAAAGTATTTTCATTATCTGGTTTATACTTACCATCCATATGGGTTGCTTTTAGAAGAAAATGCATTATTCTTATTTTCATATGTGAACATATAGTAGTTGTTATGCTTTTCAATACTACAGATATTCCCATCAAGGATATTAATGATGTGTTGAAAATTTATGATACTTACGTTGATAACCTGCATAATTATTAAATGATTTTCTAATATTCAATTATCAGATAGTTAAATACTGGAAATCCTTATACATAAATACACATGAAATTGATATGTTATTAAAAACAATATTTTTAAATGAAAATACGCCTTTATTTATAACTATGCATTATCATAAATAAAGAATTATTTGTTTTAAAAAAAAGGGATGAAGTGGAAGTTTAGGACAGTATTTCTTAGTTGAGTACCTTAATTACATTGGTGGTGTTACGTTGGCTTTTATATGAGAGTCTGTCCTGTGTCACAATTTCTATTGTCTTGTAGTTGTTGTATGCTGGGATAGTTACATCTTTAATGCTTAAAACACCATTATTAGCAAAGTAGTAGATAGGCTTAGTACCATTCTTGAGTGTTGCACCATTAACTTTGACCACACACTTATTCGGTCCTAGAACCTTGTTTCCTAGGTAGTCCTTGATGGTGGCTGTTAGTGAGAGTTTGTGCGTCCTGTTGTTTACTGTAACATTAGATATTGTGATTGTGATGTTTGACCTCTCGACTTGGAAAGTGGATGTGTTTCTTACTTCTGCCTGGTAGTTCTTGTTATAGTAACCAGCTAGTATTGTATGGTTTTTAACGTTGAATGTCTTACCATCTGTCACACCTGAGAGTCCTAGTGGTATAGTGTAGTTAATAGTTGCTACCCCGTTTACTAGTTTTACTTTCTGCATATTGCCCTTGGAGTCTTTTATTGTGATGCCGTTTACCTTGAAGTAGACGAATTCATCCTCGTATGGTACTAGTGTAGTGCTTCGTTTACCAATAGTGGTATCATAGACTCTTGCTGTGATTGTCAGTACCTGCCCCTGTTTGATGCTTTTGACGTTGCTTGTTACTACTATGGATGCGTTTCTCTGTCGTATCTGTGCCTTTGCATTATTGCTACGTGAAGCGTTATAGGTGGATGAGCCTGAGTAGACTGCTGTTAGGTTTTGTGCGTATCTCATGTTAAGATCAGCAGTGACGGTGGTGGTTGCTATACCATCCTTGACGTAGACTTTAAGGGGGTTGGTTGAACCTTCAAGTTTCTTGTTGTCCTTTATTGTTATACCGTTTAGCTTGAATATGACGTATCCATTAGTTACTGCTTTGTTGTCTGTGTCTGTCACATTGGCTGTGAAGGTTAGTGGATTAGCAATAACACCGTATACAGTAGAAACTGTTATATTAGTGTTTATCTTATCTTTCACGTTAATGGTGACTGTATTATTTGAAGAGTTATAATCATCTGTTTGCTGGTATGTTGCCGTTATCACCAATTTTCCAGTTGTTGTAGGTGTGTAGGCTTGTGTTGCTACTCCTTCATCGTTTGTTTTGATGTTGTATGTTTGTGAGCCGACCTTTAAGGTTATTTCCTGGTTTGCTAATAAAACGTAATTGGCATCTACTAGTGTTGTGGTTATGTTTACTGGTGTGTTGATTATTGGCGTAGTGTTTGATACTTCCAGTTGTATTTCGGTGTTTACTAGTGGAGTGGTTGTGTTTTCTTCTACAATCCTTGACTGGAACTCTTCAGTTAACAGTGGTTGGTAGCTTTTATCTTCACAGGTGTATGCTAGTTGTAGTGTATGCTGGATAGTTAGGTCAGCGTCAACGTCTATGGCTATTGTTCCATTTGTTACTTCTTGTTTCTGGTTTTCTTCGCCGTCGACGTATAGTGTTAGTGTTCCACTTCTTACTGTGTCATTGTATATGCTTCGTATTGCCATGTCGACTTTTAGTGTTGAATCGTTTAGCCATGTATGGTTTAGCTTCGTTTCTAGGTAGTTTGAGGTGTATGTGTTGTTGTTTGCCCTGATGTTTTTTGTGTTGTTTTGATCTGCTGTGATTAGGTTGTCTGTCTGGTTGTCGGTGTTGTTTATGTAGGTGTTAGATTCGAGTACTACCATGGCCATGTCTTTTATGTATATTGCAGTTGCATTTGTTGCATTGTTGTTTATTATCTTATTGTTTTTTATGTTAACTGTTAGTGTTGCGTTTTCTTTTCCTTCTATGTATATTGCTCCACCGTTTGTTGCGTTGTTGTCTTTGAATGTGTTGGAGTCTATTGTTACCAGTGTTTTTTCTGTTTCATTGGCACTTATGTATACTTGTCCGTATGGTGCAGTGTTTTGTGTGAATGTATTGTTAGCCAGTGTCATGTTTCCATTGTATGTGTGTATTGAGCTTGAGAAGGAGTTGTCTGTATTGTTAGTGAATGTGTTTGATGTTATCTTGTAGTATCCCATGTTGTAGTCTAGGTTTGAGTGGTAGGTGTGTACTGGTGTTTGCCTGAAGTTTTTGAATGTGTTGTTGTGTACTTGGTTGTATGCTGCGTTTAGTTCCATTGTTACTCCGTTTATGAAGGTGTTGTTTTCGAGTGTTAGGTTATAGTTTTCTGAGGTGAATAGGCTGGAGTTTTCAAATTCTGAGTTTGTTATTGTCATGTTTCCACCTGATGCGTAGAGTATTCCGTAGTCAGCGTTTCCTGCATTGGTGAAGTTAGTATGGTCTAGTGTTAAGTCTGAGTCTATTGATACTATGTAGGTGTTTTGGCCTTGGAATTTTATGTTTTCGAGGTTTACTTTCAAGTCTTTTATGAATATTGCGTCCTTGAATGTTATTGTTTTGCCTTCTTGTCCTCTTATTGTGATTGTCTTTGTGGTAGTTGGCAGTGCGTCTCGTAGGTTGTATTCTCTCTCGTCATTGTATGTGTCTGATTGTTTTTGTGTGACTAGGTTTATTGTGGTGTCATCTTCTGCACTTTTTAGTGCCTGGGTGAGGGTTGTGGGATTTTCTTCGGATAATCCGTCACCACTTCCAGTTGATGTTACGTATAGTTCATGGTTTTTGGCTGTCTTTATGTCCTGTTTTATATTGTCACTTGTTATGTCAGTAACATCTTTTACGTCCTGTGTTGCACTTATGGCATTTATCATGATGAGTAATGTTACGAGCATGACAAATGAGAATATTATCTTATTTTCATTCATGTTTTACTTCCATTATTTTTATTATGTATTTATGTTTGTTTTTTCTTCATTGTTAAAGTTATGTTTAATTATAGTAAATTATTACTTCTCCAAGTACTTGATAGAATAATATATGGATGTGTTAATGATGTGATTGTAGGCTATATGGGGCTTTTGTTATTAATGACTATTAGATTTTTTCTATATTCCGAGTGTTGGCATAAATTAGATTTTTGTCTAAAATGTAATACTTTTTGGTGTTTTTGAATATGTGTTACTTTTTTGAAATTATTACTTCTCAAGACCCCCCTCATT
>MUZZ01000150.1:5297-5426 GCA_003266075.1 Methanosphaera sp. rholeuAM74 | reverse complement strand
CCCACATTAGGATTTCCAGCGAGTAAAAATTTTAGTTTCGCCATATTATACCTCTAACTTCCATTGTCATGAATTTAGGCAGACCTAAATCGTTCTTTATTAGCATTACATTATAAAAAAATGTAACAA
>MUZZ01000150.1:0-5247 GCA_003266075.1 Methanosphaera sp. rholeuAM74 | reverse complement strand
CTTAAAGCTAGTGAAAATCCTTGTATTCTCACTTCTACAGGATATCCTAAGGGTGCTTTTCTTTCAAGTTTAATAGGTGTTCCACTAATTAAACCCATTTCTCTCAAGTGTTTCCCAAGAGATCCTTGCACTCTATGTTTTTTAACTTTACCAGTTTCACCTGGTCTTAAATCATCTACGGTCTTTGCCATCTTTTTTTCCTCCTGAGAATAATATAAGTTATTTTATATGATATTTTGCAAATCAAAAAATATTTTGACATTTGTTAATTAGGTTATGAAAAATTACATTTTATTAGTTGTACCTAATTAGGTATACCTAAGTTCTTCATAGTATATAAATGTTTTGGCAATTAAAATAAGCTATAAATAAACAATAACATTACCAATGACTATTGACTATATAACATGAATATTCTACATAGACCATTAATATAAAATAATCTAATAAAGTATAAATTTAGGTTAACAAAAAAATATCAAAAAAATAAAAAAAGAAAATAAGGAATTAAAATTAATTAATTCCAACTTGTTTACGTTCTTCATCTAATTTATGTTTAGCTACTTGGAACATTGCCAAGAAATCCTCATTATCTTTGACGGGAATAACTTCTAAACCCAATGCTTCATGGTCTTCAATCCAACCATCATAAAGAACAGGAACTTCTAATTTAATTGGTTCATCACTATGATTGATAACTATTAAATTCCTAAATGAAGTTCTAGTTTCTACAATATATCCTGCTAAACTTATAATGTGATGTTGTCTTAAAACTATTTTCATATAATCACCTTTAAATCAATAATTATTAGCTTATCATTATAAGAAAGCAACAATAACTCCTACGATAGCTATCATACTTGTAGCAATTGCAGTAGGATAGAACTCACGGTTAGTGAATAACGGTGAGAAAGCACTGACTACAGCTGCAGCTATAGTTATTATTATAGAACATATAATAGGCACAATAATTCCTAAATTAAACATAGGAGGGTATCCCAAGAATAATGTGGAATAAACACATCCCCCAACAAATATTAGGAAAGCATGAGCCATAGTATATACTGCTCTTGATTTAGACATGTATTCAAGAAGAGGACCTTCAATTACATCTGAATGACCTTCCAAGTATGCNNATAGGTCCACATAACTTCTGGTATATAACAATCTGGCTAATGTCAATACTACCAGCAATTATAGCTGGTATGAACAAAGATATATAAAATGGTAAACTACCATAAGATATAAGTTTCAATGACCTGTTAGCACTTAACTGTTCAAAGAAGGACTGTTTAGCGTCTAAATGTTTTCCACCTTTAGCATGGTCTGGAAATGGCATAGTCTTAGATAAAAGTGACTGTGAGAATGAACTCATGAACAAGTATAAAACTTCTTCTACTTTTAATAAACCAACTAAAGCTACTAAACTAGCAAAAGTACCCCAGTAAAACCATGCTTCTGGTGTTAATATTATGAATAATACCGTAACAACTAATAAAGTTATTAGAGGTAAGGCATTATATAACCTAGGCAGTACTGCAGTTGGGTTTAATGTTTGCTTAAAGAAGAATTTTAATGTTGCATAAAGTCCAGGACTAGCATATTGTGGTCCTATCCTTTGTTGAACTCTTGCTTCAGCATTCTTTTCAATACCAGGTAACCATAAACAAACAATTCCTGCAATAACTAAAGATCCTATAACGGTAAGTACTGATGTTAATAAATCCATTTTAAGCTCTCCTATCATAATTTAATTATTTGTATTGCCCTGTCAGTACATGTGAAACATGGGTCACATGATACAATGTTTAACTGTGCATCCTGTACTGGATGACCAATACATGATTCCTGCATTGCAGCAATATTTGACATTGATGGTGTTCTGATAATACTGTGTCTAACTTTACCATCTTCTAAACCATATGAGTGATAACATACTCCACGTGGTACTTCAATATAACTTTTGTATACAGGTGCATCGGTTAACTCCCAGTTCCTGTTAACAATAGGTCCTTCAGGTAATCCTTTGATTACTTGTCTGATAATATTTGTAGATTCAAATATTTCTGTTGCCCTCATGAGTATGTTAGCTCTTACATCTCCACCGTCTTGAGTGATTACATTGAACTCGAATGGTTCATATTCAGGCATTTTAGTTCTGTAATCAAACTCATATCCAGTTGCCCTTAAAGTAGGTCCAGTTACGTGTAAATCTAATGCTTGTTTCTGTGATAATTCACCAGTACCAGTTATACGGCTCATTACCATTGGATCTGCGACAAACCTTTCGGCAAATGCTGCTACTTTTTCATCTATATAGTCCATGGTGTCGAGTATTCTCTGTTTTTCCCTAGAGTTAAGGTCTGCCCTAGGTCGTATTCCACCTAATACTGATATACCATATTGTACACGGTTTCCACCCATCATGAATAGTAAATCCATTACAGATTCCCTGATGTAGAAAATCCTCATTGCGAATGTCTCATGACATAGTACTTCTGATCCGTGACCCAAGTATAACATATGACTATGTAATCTTTCTAATTCTTGTGCTAGAACACGTAAGTATTTTGCCCTTTCAGGTATTTCAATACCTAAAGCTCCTTCACCTGTACGGCATGAATTGAAGATGTGTCCATTTGAACAAATTCCACATACTTTTTCCGTCAATGCATTAGCTTTTTCTACAGGCAATCCTTCCATAATTCTTTCTATTCCCCTATGGTTTACACCTACAGTGATTTCTGCATCTTTAACTATTTCATCTTCGATAAATAGTCTGACCCTGTAAGGTTCTAAAGCTGCTGGATGCACTGTACCCATATTTAATTCTGTTTCAAAAACTTGCCTTTCAGTTTCGTTACAAGTTGTTGCTCCATCTATTTTAGTAACCATATTAAAACTCCTTATGTTAATTTACCTATTTATCTTCCTTTTCGAGCAGTATTGGTATTACAGATACTACACCTGCAACTACATCTTCAGGTCTTACTGCACATCCAGGTACTTTTGCATCTACAGGTATTACATTATCTACTGGTCCTGCTATTTCTTCAGATGGAAGTTCTCCATGAATGTTTTTATACACTCCACCAGTTAAAGCACATGCTCCAACTGCAACAACCAGTTTTGGTTTTGGTATGGACTCATATATTTTAATTAATGGTTCTTTAGTCCAGTGAGTTACAGGTCCAGATACTACAAGAACATCAGCTTCCCTAGGGTTCCAAGTTAAATATACATTGTATTGTTCTATGTCGAATTTAGGAGATAGAACAGTATTTACTATTTCAATATCGCAACCGTTACATCCACCTGTATATACTAACATGAGATGTATCGCTTTTTTACGAGCTAATGATTTGATTCCCATTCTTATCCCTCTGTTTCCGTATTTTCACTTGAATCATCTACTGATTCTTGTGCTTGTTCTTCAGCTTCTGCTTGTGCTTGTTCTTCCAATGCTCTTCTTTTTTCTATGATTGAATCATCAGTTAAGAATTGAGCAATATATTTTATTTTTGCTTCAGATACCTCATTTGGATCTAAAACCATGCTTGTAACATCTTTACTACATTTGGTTCCAACATAGTTAGGATGTATTGTAGCTGCTACACCAAATAATGCATATATTGGACAGAAATCATGACAGTGATAGCAGTGAACACAACTTATTTCATCTATTTCAGGAACTGCCGTTTTAACAATTCCTTCAGCTATTTCGACTGGTTCTACTGGAATCATTGTAATAGCTTTTGTAGGACATACATTTGAACATCCCCCACATCCAATACATTCAATTTCTGCAACTTTAGGTGTTGGCTTAATGTTACCATTTAAAGCATCTTCACGTATTTGAGCATCAGTTACACAATCACTAGCAAAAATTAATCTTTTAAGATTAGTATATAATCCATTGAAAAATATTTTTCCTAAACTCATATTGATGCCTCGAAATCTCTTTGTATTTTAATTGCTCTTGCTGGACATGCAGTCTTACAAGCTCCACAATATATACATCTGTTATTATCTATTGAAAGGTTTCCTTCATCATCTGATGAAATTGCCTTAAATATACAAGCATCGACACATAAACCACAACCAACACATAAGTCGTTGTTAATAAATGAATAACCATCCTTGATTTTCATCTTCAATGGTACTGTTTTTGGTATTGCATTTACTGGACAATGTACTGCACATTTCTCACATAAAACACATTCATCTAAGTTGACTTTGACTTCACCGTCAACCATTGATAATGCTCCTTTTGGACATACTTCAATACATATACCACATTTTATACATGTTGGCTTGATTTCTCCGTCCCATGTGGTGTTTCCAAATTTACGTGCACCGTATTTACACTGGGATACACATCCTCCACATACTACACATGGTCCTTCGAGTGTGATTTTTGAATCTGGTACGAATTGTACTAAATTCTGATAACAAGCTTGTACACATGGTGCTTGATCTCTGCTTTCAGCACATGGTTCTAGACCACATTCATTATTTCCCAATGTACATTTATCGACGTCATATCTGATTCTTTTATTGATTATTTGAAGTCCTTCGTTTGGACATGCATCCACACATAGTTCACAGTCAATACATGCAATCATACGAGTATCATTTTCAACATCATATTCTGGTTGGTTGATTGTGAGTTCTAAGTTTTTAGCTTGGATGGCGTCGTTAGGACATTCAATAAGACATTTATAACATAATGCACATTTCTGCATATCTACTTGATATGCTCCACCTTCCTCGATTGGACCAATAGCATTTCTTGGACAAACATCTATACATAAATCACATTTTGTACACACACCAGGTTCGATGTATGAGAAGTGTATTGAATCTTGAGGACAGAAATAAGCACATCTTCCACATTCTATACAGTCTTCATGATCTATTGCAATGTTTACCCTGCTAACCACTTCATTTTCCATTGGTATTGGTTTGGATGGTGCTGCCATTCTTGCATTTATTTTACATGCTGGTACGCATACTCCACAATTGGAACATACACCCATTACTTTTCCATCTTTTATTTCCATGATGTTAATTGGACATACGTTTACACACATACCACACAAGTTACATTTAGTTCTGTCTATTACAAAACCACCATACTGATTTTTGAAGATAGCCTTGTTTGGACATACCCTTGCACATTTACCACAGGTTATACAACTTTGTACTTTCCCATCTACTATTCTTATAGCATCAGTAGGGCAAGCA
>MUZZ01000301.1 GCA_003266075.1 Methanosphaera sp. rholeuAM74 | reverse complement strand
GCGCACCGGCCTGGAATCCGCCTCCCAGACTCACTTCACCGTGGAACAGAACATAGACGGCATAGATCAGTATCAGAGGTTCTATCAGCGAGATCATTACATCCTTGTTGACACTCTCGTAAACAGCTTTACCTCTCACAGTTCTGCCCCTCTTCTTGACGGCAGACGGCGAAATAAGTCTCCTCTTCGGTCTTCCGGCAAGTAAAAGTACCACTGAAACACCTGCGAGGAACATCACAGTAGTCTCGAACATGGTATCAAACGCCCTGTAATCAACGATAACAGCGGTTACCATATTCGGCGAATTGCACTCTTCAACGGCATGTTCTATATAATGATCCGAGACATGAGAATTAGGGGCCGAATCAGGGTCCCCGATCACCGGAAGCACATCAAAAGCAATGAACGGTGTGCTTATCGCGATTATTAAAATAATAACAGTGATTATCTTTCTCATTTAATCTTACGGTCAATAGATCTCAGCAGGATTATAAATATTACTGTGGAAATAACACCGATAACAGCCTCGGTAAATGCGACATCCGGCGCTCCCATCACAATATAAAGAAACATCGTCAGGAAGCTGAACGCACAATAAATCACTACAGCGACCATCAGGTCGGTGCCGAAAATAATTGCAAGCGTTATTCCTATGAGTCCAAGCAGCAGAACTGCCTCGAGTATCATATCTGTCTTCCCCTATCTTTAGATTTTCTTTTATAAGCTTTTAGCTGTTGTTGTCTGAGCTTTTGCTATTGTTATTTGAGCTTCCGGCTTTTCCATCTCTTTTTTTATTGTTATTACCGTTGTTTACATTGCTATCCGGTCCGGTCTTCTTGTTCGAACCGCCGGCCCTGCCGTCAGCATTATTGCTCTTGCTTCTGTTTGAGTTCCTTTTTTTGTTTGAGCTTCTGTTGCTGTTGTTTTTACTGCTGCTCTTACTATTGTTTGTGCTGTTGTTTCTGTCTGCGTTATTGTTGTTTTTACTGTTGCTTTTGTCTGTATCTTTTTTGCTGTTGTTTTTATCTGCGCTTTTTTTGCTGTTAGTTTTACTGCTGCTGTTTTCTTTTATGCTGTTTCCGCTGCTGTCCTTCTTTGCGGATGTCTTTTTTGAGGCTTTTGAATTTGAACCGGACTGTTTTGAGCCGGACTTATTCGATCCGGATTGTTTAGACTCGGACTGCTTTGCGTCGGACTTCCCGGATCCGAATTGCTTAGGCCCGGACTGCTTTGTGCCGGTCTTGTCCGGTCTCAGTTCAGGCTTTTCCGTATAAATGAGTTCAAGTATGCCCTTCTTGGTCGCATTTTCAGGAACACTTATACCCATTCCTTCGGCGATCTCAACAAGTTCGGCACGGGTTTTCTTCATCGACGGTTTTGGTCGACCTGATCTGCGCTTTTTTCCGCTGTCAGTTTTGATTTCAGCATCTTGAATCTCAGGCTTGTCTGTCTCGATTACAGCAGGCTTTTCGATTTCCGTTTTTGATATATCAGTGCTATGCGCTATATCTGTTTCATGCGGTAAATCTGTATCATGAGGCTTGTTTTCCGGTCTCGTCCAGGTATACGCCTGATAATTCTTATCGAATATAGCAGCGATCATCATAAGATTGGTTCCGACCGGATTGGTAAGCATAATAACCAGAAAGATCAGAAATATCTTTATCGTCATTAAATGAGCGCCTGTCGCTGTCATCATTCCGAGAATAATGAGAAGCGCGCCAAGAGTATCACCGACTCCCTGGATATGCAGTCTTGTGAAAAAATCCGGGAATCTGATGAGTCCGATCAGCGAAATGATCATTACGATCAGACCTGCCGCTGCAAGTATTAAAGAAATCAGCCCTGCTGCGGTCATCTGCGTCTGCCCCCGATATATTTTGCAAGTATTACAGAAGTCACAAAGCCCAGTACCGAGTAACTGAGCGCAATATCTATATACATATCCTCCCTGCCGTC
>MUZZ01000035.1 GCA_003266075.1 Methanosphaera sp. rholeuAM74 | reverse complement strand
GAACTACTGAGCCTATTTATTGGACAGGTAACCGAAGGATCAAATGCAATGGAAGACGTCTTCAGCGACATCGGAGAATCAATAGACACAACAGTAAGCCTTGTCAGTTTCAAAAATAAGAATGGAAGAATAAAGGCAAACTATATATCCCCCTGTGTACACCCAGGACCAGTGGGGAGCATAGGAGGAGGAAACCTTCCAACAATCATAGCACGACAACTTAAGGACTTCGCAATAGTAGCACATGGAGCAGCAACACATGATTTCAACCCAGTAGCAGCCAAGGAAATAAAAAAAATAACACAAGCAATAAACACACTACTGCCACAACTAGAATACACAGACAAGGCAAGTAAATTCATAAGGGTAACATCAGGAGACGCAAAGATAGGAGTACAGCACTTTGGAGAAGGAATGGTACTGCTATCAACCTTTGCACCAATACCAGCAGACGACATCGATTACGGTGTAGGTCAATCCATGAGATACCAGGCAAAATACAGGACAGGTGCAAAGAGTGTGGTCATAGTAGACTGTCACAACTGCCTAGAAGGAAACGAAGAACGGCTCATGTCAGGACACAACAGGGCAATACAAATTGAGGACGCAATAGACAAACTAGAAAAGCCAGAGTTCTATCCAGTCAGGATGGGATACTCATACGACCCAATAGACGACATAGAAATAAAGGATGGAATCGGAGAAAGTGGGTTAAAAGTAATGGTAGTAGAAGTAGACAACCAGAAAACGCTATACTGTGTATACGATGGAAACAACATGAAACGACACTTCAGAGAAGAGATATTTGAAGCCGTCAAGGAAAAGTATCCAGAAATAGATATGATTGAAGTGATGACCACGGACACCCACATGGTAAACACTATTTCAGGTGGAGGACTCACAGTAGGAACCAAACACCCCGAACTAGTCATAAAACACACACTAGAATTAGTGCAGGAGGCACTAGATGACCTAGAAGAAGTGACAGTCGCAACTGGAACACAACGGGTGAACATCAAAACCTTCGGACCAAACAACTCAACACAACTAGTAACCACGATCACATCAATAGTGTCCGTAAGCAGGTTGCTCGCACCACTACTGTTTATCACGGCAGCAATCATTACCATACTCTGGATATTCTAATAGAGTTTTCCACCCACTACTTTTTTTAAAAACTTTTTAGAATAATGAAAACGTGGTGTATGGGATGAATATTACTTTATCCTCTTTAATTATCCTATCTGTTGCATTAGATATTACTATACCATAATCGGATTTATAGTGATTGATTGCTGATATTATTTGTCTTTTCTTCTTCTTACCAATACCCACTTCAATAGGAATTATTTTACCTTTACTTGTGTTAATTATAAAATCAACACCACCACTTCTGGGATCAAAAAATATACTAAACTTATAAATTGTTTCTCTTAGTAATCTAAAAATGGAAAATGCAACATAATTTTCTAAGAGTATTCCCCAATATTCCTTATTTTCTTCAGTACTTTTACCATCAGTTAGGAATATACATGATTTCATCTGAGTTGAGAAATAATAGTATTCCCACGCTTGTCTTACCCTTTTAGTTTTAGAACCATATGGTTCTATGTGGAATATGATTAATGTTTTTTCTAATAGGTTTAGTAAAGTATGGACTTCTGATTTAGGAATATTTAAATTATTAGATATTCTTTGTTCTGAGAGAGTTCCAGGTTTTTGTAATGCTATAATATCCAATAATGGGTGGCTCGCTCCTAAGGTATCCGTATTTAATGATGAAATTAGTGGGATATCTCTTTCAACAATTCTATCTTTAGTTTCAAGTGTGTAATCAACCGTATCAATTAAATTTTTATTAAATGTATGTGGTAAACCACCTGATTGTATAAAATCTTCCCATTCCTTTTTTATATCACGTTTTAAATTAAGAAAAATCTGTGTTTGAATTTCTTTTTCAATTGTGGAAATTTCCTTGATATTTCCAGTTAAAATCATTTTAGTTAATATTTCAACCATATTAGATGGAAAATCACAATAATACTTTAAATACAGATATTCTGAAAATGATAACGGACTAACTTCCCGTTTTAATGATCTTCTCGCAGAATCTTTATCTGTTATTAAATTTAAAGCATTTGAACCTGAAAAAACCATGAACACATTTACAGTTTCATCGTAAACTATTTTTCCCACTAAACCCCAGTCTGTTATATGTTGTATCTCATCTACAAAAATGAATAATGGCTCATTGTTTATAAACTGTTTTTCATTGATATCTCTGATAAAAATATCCATACATAATTGTAAATCTATTTTTCCTTTATTTTTAAGTCTGTCCAAATTCAGATATAATATTTGACTAATGTTAAGCTCACATTCCGTATATAAGTAATGAATTAATTGATAGATGATTGTAGTTTTTCCGACACCTCTTAAACCAGGTAATATGAAAAATTTATCTGTGTTATAGTTTTCTAAGAACTTATCTATGTATTCTTTAATGTTGTAATATTCTTTTCTTTTATTATAATATTTTCCATTTGTTTTAATTTGATTTTCTACTAATGAAGAGGTATTTTTTATGGTTTTCATTAAATATATTCGTAAATCAGTATTATCCATAGTAATCAACGCTTATTTTAGTATCTATTCATTATTTATTAAGTTAATAATTTAAATAGTTTTGGTTAAAAATCTAACCAATACTTTAAATAATTTTGGTTAAAAATCTATCCAAAATTTTAAATACTTTTGATTGAAAAAATAACCAAAATTCAGAAATTTCATACTACGAACCAAAATCCAAGATGAAACTAGCATAGTACTGTTTTATATATTTCACACCATTATTCAATAATAATAGCTTGATAAATTAATTCATGAACAAATATGAGATTTTCATTAAGAATTAAGATGATAATCAATGATTCAATCCCATTAAAGTTCACTAGAAAATATTCAAAGATTTAAGGCTCACAAACAAATACCGAAAAAGAAGAGTATTTATATAACATTGAAGATAAATAACAACATAATATATTATGTAAAAGAAATAATATAGAAAGTATATTAGGTGATAATAATGGTAAAAACCTTAGAAAATTTAAGTAAAGCATTCGTAGGAGAAAGTCAGGCAAGAAACAGATACACAATGTACTCAAAAATTGCTAAAAAAGAAGGATATGAAAAAATCGCAGAAATATTCCTAGTAACAGCAGACAATGAATACCAACACGCAAAAGTATTATTCAAA
>MUZZ01000226.1 GCA_003266075.1 Methanosphaera sp. rholeuAM74 | reverse complement strand
GCATCGTACTCTTCGACCGTAAGAGGATAACGATAGCTGTATCAAAGGAGGCAACGGTCGGCGCACTGAACCTCTATGAGATTTCTCTTAGACTGTCAGCTTCGCATACACAAACGCGCCTGCATCACGCTTCTGAACGTCGAAGCGCTCGATACCGCGGAATCCCGTCATGTCCATCTCATAGAGGTTCAGTGCGCCGACCGTTGCCTCCTTTGATACAGCTATCGTTATCCTCTTACGGTCGAAGAGTACGATGCCCTCGTTAAGATCACCGATGATAAACGGGATCTGCGTTGTTGCAGACTGTCCGGAACCGCTCGTTGTGGATGCCATATCAGCATTCGGGATAACAACGATCGGGACGGTACGCGCGCCGACCGAAAGTCTGAGCTGCTTCGGAGCTGTCGGGTCCGGATTTAAAAGCGGTCTGTGGTCAGCATCTTCGAGCGTATCAAGCCAGTTAAGTCCGTCATCGTTTGTGATGATCGAGCTTGTCGGTATAAATGCCGAGCCGAGCGTCACGTTGAGGATCCTCTTTATATCCGCAAGCGTTGAAATAGACTCCGCCGTCTGAGTCCCGATTGCCGCGAGTATCGCTTTGTTCTCCGTCACTCTCGCCTCATCACCGAGCCATTCCGTTATGATGCCCGTGATGTTTTCGTCTGTGTCTTCGAGCAGCTCGTTAGTTACCGGCAGGATGCCACCATACTTCTTGATCGTATAGTTTATAATGCTGAACTGCGGCGTTGCCGTCGTACCTATCGCCGCACCCTCGCCGATAAGCGAGAATCCAGTCTGCTGTGCTCTTGTTTTTATAGGGAACTGCCCCTTATTTGTTTTAGTGTTTTTTACTCTTACGAGGCTTCTGTGTGATACCTTCGCATCTCTGAGCCTCTCGATCTTTGTCTGGATGTCCTGCGGCACCGTATATCCGCCGTCGGCGTTTACGCCCTCGGACATCGCCTTGAAGTGATTGCGCGCAGCCGCCGCAAATGCCTTTGTGCTGTCCTTGCCCTTTCCGGGTTCTCCGCCCGGCTCTCCCGCAGGGCCGTTAAGGTCTGCCGTTCCCGGCGCATTGCTCTTCTTCTCGGTAGTAAAAAGTGTCTTTTCGAGCTCGTACTCCTCGTTGAGCTTTTTAAGCTCCTCCCCGAGCTCCTTAGCTTTTTCGAGCTCCTTATCGTCAAGCGCCTTGCGCATTTCCGCCGTTTTTGCCTGAATTTTTGTAAAAAGCTCTCTCATTTTCTTATTCATCGTATACCTCCTTGAACTTATTTTCGTAAAACTCCGCTTCAAGAGCGAGAGCCTCCGCTTCTTTCTTTGCTTTCTCTTCCTTTTCCGCCGCCTCGATCGCCGCCGCCTTACGCGTTCCCGCCGTAGGCTGTGCCGGGACCGGCACGAAGGACACCTCATATGCCTCCTTCACTCCATCGATCGTAAAATAGCAGGTCTTTTTGCCTGAATCCGTCTCGTATTCCTTACCCCACCAATGCGGGCAAAAGGTCTTT
>MUZZ01000036.1 GCA_003266075.1 Methanosphaera sp. rholeuAM74 | reverse complement strand
TAAAAAAACAGAATAGTCAAAAACAAACTACCAGATAACTAAACATAATAGACATACATAGCCTTAGAACAGTATTCTAATCAAAAAAATAACATGAAACCCCACACACCAAATCATCCACCTATTGAAGAATAATACAAGAAACAAAAAGAATTAAATGAAATTTAAAAAAAGAAAGAGGAAGGGGCTTATTTTATTTTCAATGTACTCAGAGTCTGGTTAAAAATTGGTTCAGCCTCACCATAAACAGTTGTAGGAGAATAACTGAAAACCCTGTAATAATTACCATCACCCTGAATCCATGTGTCCTGATACCTTGAATAGCTCACATCATAGACAAACTGGTGAGCCTGATGACCATCAACTTCCAATGCCGTATCAGAAACTAGGTGGAACTTACCAGAAGATGCCATCATCCTATAAATACTGTCAGTCTGGTAAGCGTTATCCAATGAAAAGCCCTCAGGCAAGGACTTAATCTTAGAAATCTCCGTCTGCACGATCACAACATCCGTAGCATTAGTGGTACTTGTATTAAGAACAGTACCATTAGCAGTTAAATCCTCGACGTCACCCTCATAGTAGCTGTACATTGAATTATCAACAGGAGTTAAGATTAAATGAGACGGACTGCTAGACAAGAACGGAGTCTTAATAGCATCATCATACTCATAAACAGTCCAATTTTTGCTTAAATCAAAGGACAAATCAGCATCCTCAAAGTGCTTCAAATCACCAGCATCCTGTATGTAAGTTGGAGTCAGATAGAAGAATCCCCCAATCAACATAACAGACAAAATCAGCAGAACACCTGCCAACAACTTAGACTTCATATTCAATATCACCCATATTATCGTTTATATAAATTATTATCCTTAGAATCCATTGTAACAATTAGTGGACCAAAACGTTCAACATTCAACTCCCATATCGCCTCGGGCATTCCAAGATCCAACCACTCAACTGACTCAACACGATTGATACTGTTAACATACAATGCTGCACATCCACCAACAGCAGTTAAAAAGACGGCATTATTTCTGACTAAAGCCTCCTGAGTGTTATCATCCATACCACCCTTACCAATGACGGCTTTGACACCCATATCAAGTACATCAGCCTCGTAGGGATTCATCCGCATACTAGTAGTAGGTCCAACGGCGACAATTTTATATCCGCCATCCTCCTCGGATATGATAGGACCAGCATGGAATAATACAACACCATCCAAATCCATGGGTGCACCACTTTCTATAATCCTCTTATGAGCACTATCCCTAGCAGTATAAATCCTGCCAGTCAGGTAGACAGTATCTCCAACATGTAACTTTGATATATCTCCATCAGTCAATGGAGTCTTTAATTCATATTCCAAGATTATAATCTCCAAAAATATTATTATATGAACGCTTACCCATTCATTANNATATATGAGTATATCTATCAGTTGTAGTATTAAATCATTTCCATAATTAATTATATTATGGGTCTGTCCAGAAATGGCTTTTTTTCATGTTATGAATATTGTATTACCTTTTACTCGCAAATGTATGAAACCTCTGTGTGTGTGGGGGGGGTATGAAAAAATTTTTAGTGTTAATTATATACTTTTTTTTTAGAAAGTGTTACATAACTTTTTGTTAGTTTTAATTAAATAAATTATCCTGTTAATTAAATGAATAGTTCATGTTGTAGATTTTATTATTTCATAACGTGTTTTTAATTTAATTGATTTTATTATCAGATTATATTTATTTTATAATTTATATCCATATTTCACATAGTATTTCTTGTTTTATACCTTATTTATTCCCAATATCTGTAATAGACGATAGTTTTATATGGTATGAGTTATATAAATTAATATTAGTTAGTTATTATGGTTTTTAGAGGATGGTGTTTTAGTTATGGTTTCGACTCAGTATAAGTTTGTTTTGGCAGAGATTGGTGCTAATTTGGATAAAGATCATCACGTTTTTTATCTTAAATAGCTTATAGGGAATATTTAAATTGGTGTATCCTGAATATTTTGAATGCAATAGGTTGGGTTGTAAAAAGATGTATTCTTTAGAGGAGTTATATGGGGTTTGAATACGTGGGGTGATTGGAATAATCAGGAGAGTTGTCCGTGCTAAGGCACAATTATGTAAAATATAATGATGAGTCTGTTCAGGTTTTAATTAACTGGTCAGCCATCTAAAAGTACTATAAATGATTTCACTATATGATGAAGTAGAGCTATATTAATGCTTTTGACAGGGTTTATTGTTGAATTTTGTACTATTATGGGGACTAGTAGAAGGTAGTGTTTTTGTTAGCGATGGTACTTTTCTTTGAACGGTTATGTGTATATGATTTTAAAGCTTTGTATCATTGATGAGATATGAGTATGTTAAATGAGTTTTTAAGTAATCCTATGGAGCATAAAGATGATATATAAGTTACTACATGACTATTATGTTTTAGGTTCAATGAAATAAGGTGATGAATTACTCTCTCTCAGAACATAGAATTAAGACAAATATATTAACGTTCATGGTATGAGGTTAATAAGACGAGCTATAGGAAATAGGAAAGAATACGAAGAGGTTATGCGAACACTGGGGCATATGAGTGATATATATATAACTAAAGACACTACTAAAGTCAGTATTATTGATCCAGACGCACATAATATGCTAGATAAAAGATAAAAAATGGGGTTTTCACTATTAATTTACAGTAAAACAACTGATATAAAAATAATGGAATTATCGTAGACAATTTACATATACCAAAAATTCAATATGATAAAAGGGAAATCAAGAAACTAGTTGAAAGATTAATAGATATACTCGGGTTATGAAGACTTTTTGCTAGCTGTCGACTACGGATTACTGGACATATACCACAGCTCATAGAAAATAGTGAGAGAAAAGGAAGCACAAATATATTATAGCTGACAAGAGAAGTGCTACAGAAACTAAGACAAAATATATCCAAGACAACAAATCGGACAAAAGATATAAAAGAATACAAAAGAGAAGAAAAAGAAAAATAATAAACAAAGAACATTTTTTAGAAAGAAAAGACTTCATATACCTTGACGACAAAGATGCCTACCCTTGTGTCCTCCAACAATATAATATTACTAGAGTTCTATAAAGATTGTAACAAATAAAGAAGGATTTCAATACAGACAAATACACATCAACTAAATGTCACGAATGCCAGTACCCACGAGGAATGTACTTCACAACCCCCCAAATGAATCCTGGAAGACACAAACGAAAAAGAATATAAGTAGAATTATACAAGAGTTCTACGAGTCTGAAGAAGGTTAAAAAGTCATATCCCAACAGGGAATCACATTCAGAAGAAAATTTATACAGACTTAAAATGGGAAGCAGAAACTTCAAAGGACTCAAAGTACGAGGACAAACCATAAGTAGACAACCAAACTAACACGAACATATCATACATACATCAACACCAAAAAAAATAGAAAAAACACGTAGAATATAACAGTACTACAAAAAATACTAAAACACCTCAAAAAAGAAACAAGAGACCAAAAAGACCCCCAAAAAGCATTACACAACCTAAAAGGAAAATTTATATAAGAAAAACGACCAGATAATCGACGTAAACATCTAAAAAAAAGACATACCCTACATAATCCAATTAATTCCACACGAAAGACACCAAAACAACTCACATATCCACTAAATGCCCCATTTTTTTTAAAATTACCCATAATAAGAAACACAGAAAAAGAATTATACCTAAACCAGCACATATTACATGAATACATAACAATCTCATAATAAAAAATAGTCAATTCATTAAATTAAAGTTAAGACGAATAATACAGTATATAAGTACCCACAACTACCAGTTATATTAAAGCACAATAACATATACAATAACACACTAATCATACACCATAAACCATCCCCAGAATCCTGTCTTCAACACACACTCAACTACTAACCAAAAAAATATAATAATCGTATAACTGGACAGACCCATTATATTTTTTTTATGATATCTTAATATTTTTTTTTGTTTCAAATTCAATATAAAAATGATTAGTTTCTGTGTGATTACTTATCACGTACTCTTGGATTTACTTTATATACTAGTAGTTAATATAAGTAATAATAGAAGAGAGATAGTGATTTTTTTACAAGTAAGACTAGTTAGAAATAATATAGTGTATTCTCTGTGTAATTTCTCTTATCTCTCATTTAAAACGGATTCAAAGTCTGATTTAAGATAAAACGTATTGAACTGTAATCCTTTATCGAGTTGGGGGGTTTATACTAATGGAATGTGGTGAGAAGTTTAGGATGTATCCTAATGATGAACAGGAAGTTTTGATAAATAAAACTTTTGGTTGTTGTCGTCTTGTTTGGAATTTCTTTCTTAATGGACGTGATTTTGAATACGATGTTGAAGGCATTATTTTCAACTATTATGATTGTTCTAAACTTTTAAAAACATTGAAAAAGAAGAAAACATTTTTAAAGGTAGTTGATTCAACTGCACTTCAAAGAGAACTGAAAAACTTGGATAACAGTTTCAACAGATTCTACAATAAAATTAGTGGTCATCCCAAGTTTAAAACTCGAAAAGATTTCCGACAAAGTTATACAAGTGTTAAAAACGGAGATAATGTTCGTTTTGAAGGAAATTGCATACGTTTACCTAAATTAGGCTTAATAAGAATCAGTCATAAACCAAGAATAAACGGTAGGATATTATCTGCTACGGTTTCTAGAACTAAAAGTATGGAATATTACGTTTCAATACAATATACTGATGTTAAAATTCCACCTCTTGAATCCTCTAT
>MUZZ01000097.1:10297-15029 GCA_003266075.1 Methanosphaera sp. rholeuAM74 | reverse complement strand
TAGACCAGATAATCGACATAATACCTGACAAGAATAGAAATTATAATAACATTTAAAATACTTGTAAAACAAAGATTAAATATATTACAATAATGAATATCATTATAAAACGTACCTTTTACAATAATTGAATACATATATTCATAATTCTTTTCGAGGATAAAAAATGAGGAATATAGGAAATAAGGAAATAATAGTTAATTTTAATAAGTACAAGTCCTTATTAAGTGAATTAGTAAGACGTGACATTAAAATTAAGTACAGACGTTCGGTACTGGGTGTTCTCTGGAGTTTACTAGATCCATTATTCAGTATGGTGATACTAACCATAGTCTTTTCCACATTGTTTAGACGTATCGAAAGTTATCCAGTATACTATCTATCAGGAATGCTAGCATACACACTATTTGCTAGTGGTTCATCATACGCTATGAAGAGTATGGTCAGTTCATCGGGAATATGGAAGACAATGTACGTTCCAAAATACTTGTACGTGGTTTCAGCGGTACTATCAAACTTCGTAACTTATCTGTTATCGTTAATAGTACTATTTGCAATAATGCTTGTATTACACGTTCCATTTACAATATTCATAATATTTGCAAGTTTACCAATAGCTATATTAATAGTGCTAACAATAGGTGCAGGATTAGTAATGGCAACACTAAATATATTCTTTAGGGATATGGAACACTTATACAGGGTATTCACACTAATGTTGATGTACGCTATGCCAATATTTTATCCAGAAAATATTGTGCCAGCATCTTTCAAGTTCATACAAACATATAATCCATTATACCAGATTATTGTATGTTTAAGGTGTTGTTTCTTGTACGGACAACTATATCCTATGTATCCACTACTTTATTCAGCATCATTTGCGTTAATATTGTTAGTAATAGGATTGGCATTATTCTACAGGTATCAGGATAAATTTGTTTTATACGTATAATCATGTGTGTGGGGGATTTAATAATATGTCTAAAGATATAGCAATCGAAGCAAAAAACATTTGCATGGAATTCAATCTAAGCAAAGAAAAAACGGATAACCTAAAGGAATATGTTATAAAAGCACTTAAAAAGGAGTTACGTTTCCAGTCGTTCTGGGCTTTAAAGGATGTTTCTGTTTCCATTAATAAGGGAGAAAAAGTCGGATTCATAGGCTTAAATGGGGCAGGAAAAAGTACTCTACTAAAAATCATGTCTGGAGTAATGAAGCCAACAAGAGGCTCAGTAACTGTTAATGGAAGCTTAGCACCACTTTTGGCATTGGGTGCAGGTTTTGACAACAATTACAGTGGAAGAGAAAACATATACTTGAATGGTGCTATTCTAGGTCATTCAAAGGCATACATGGATAAAAAATTTGATGAAATACTTGAGTTTTCTGAGCTAGAAGAGTTCATAGACGTGCCAGTCAAAAACTATTCATCTGGTATGCGTTCACGTTTATCATTCTCTATTGCAACATCAGTAAACCCAGATATACTAATCCTGGATGAAGTACTGTCTGTGGGAGATATGTCCTTTCAGGCAAAATGTAAGAAGAAAATGGCTAACATGATGTCAGGGGATGCAACATTACTATTTGTATCTCACTCTGTGGGTCAAGTTAGAAGTATGTGTGACAGGGCTGTATGGCTAAATAAGGGAAAGCTCATCGCTGATGGTGAAGTTAACGATATATGTGACCAATACGAGCATTATGTGAGAAACATGAAAAAGTAAACTTATTTTCATATTCTCAACACCAATCCTATTTTTCATTGTTAAATTAATTAGAAATCATCGAGTAAAAAAAATATTACTACTTTTAATAAGGTTGAACGGATATGCATTCAGATAACACAGAAACATCAGAAGTAACAGTAATAATACCAAACTACAACAATGCTAACTTACTGTCTAAACTACTGGATTCATTGAAAAACATCCCAACCAGGCATGAAACAATAATAGTGGATAACAATTCAACAGATGATTCACTAGAAGTAATAAATGCATATTCATCTAATATAACACTAATAAAAAACGATCGCAACATGGGATTTGCATATGCAGTAAATCAGGCAATACGAAAAGCTACCACAGACTACGTGTTTCTTTTAAACAATGATACAGAAGTCGATGAAGACTTCCTGGAACATTCATTGGAATTGATTAAGGAACATGATAACGTATTCGCAGTAGCATCAAAGATGATACAATACCATGATAAAACATTAATCGACGATGCAGGAGATGAATATAACCTACTGGCATGGAGTAAAAAACGTGGATTAGACCAACCAGTAACCAAGTACGATACAGATTGTGAAGTATTCGGTGTCTGTGCAGGAGCAGCACTATACAAAAAAGATGTATTTGATGAAATAGGATTATTCGATGAGAAATTTGAAAGCTACGTTGAAGACACGGACTTAAACTTCAGGGCAAGGATGATGGGATACAAAGCATATTACTCTTCAAAATCAGTAGTGTATCATCATGGAAGTGCAACAACAGGTTCAAGGTATAACGCATTCAAAATACGCTTATCAGCAAGAAACAACGTTTACCTAATCTGGAAAAATATGCCGGTATGGATGAAAATAATTAATTCACCATTTATGGCTCTAGGATTTCTTATAAAGTTCTTATACTTCAAGAGGAAAGGATATTCATCCGACTACGAAGAAGGAGTACTGGAAGCTATAGCCACAAGAAATAAGATAGGAACAAATAAAAAGTACACATTACCTAATATGATGAAAATTGAATGGCAGATGATTAAAAACACAATCAAATACCCATTTTGAGGCTTGATGAGATGGATTTATCAATAATAATGGTTAACTATGCAACATACGACCTGACAAGACAAGCAGTAGAATCTGTGATTAACTCCATAAATGCAATCGACTATGAAATAATTGTAGTGGACAATAACTCACCCGATGACAGTCTCCAAAAACTGGAGGACTACTTTAAGGAATATGGGTGTGTGAAGTTTGTAGCAAACGAGTATAATGGTGGATTTGCAGTAGCAAACAACAGTGGATGTAGGCAGGCACAAGGGGATTATTTATTGCTACTCAATAGCGATATAATAATAAAGGGTAATGCCATAAATGATTGTCTTACTTATCTCAAAGAGAATGATAACATTGGAGTCATAGGATGCAAGGTTTCATTACCTGATGGACGCTTAGATAAGGCATGTAGAAGGTCTTTTCCAACACCNNATGTCCTACTTGGATGATGATGGAGTATACATGGTTGACTCTATAGTGGGAGCGTTCATGTTATTGACAAGGAAGTTATACGACGAGTGTGGTGGCCTTAGTGAAAGTTACTTCATGTATGGTGAGGACATAGAACTATGCTATGATGTAAAGCAACTAGGCTATGATGTATGCTACTATGGTAAGGCAGAAATCATCCATTACAAGGGTGGTAGTGGAAGCAACAAACGTTTACTCTACGAGTTTCATAAGTCAATGGAGATATTCTATGATAAGCACTATAAGAAAGAGAACAACACATTAGTTAATCTCATGGTACATACTGGTATATGGGCATTGTATTATCTTAAACTCCTGAAACTTAAATTAATCTCCCATTAACATCTATTCTTTATTTGTTTTCTTTTTATTTGTTTTCAACAGATACTGATATTATATTTGATTGTTTTCAAAGCTTTAGGATAAAATGTTTCAAGTCCCTCCATGTGTTTTCAATAAATAACAAGATTAAATATAATCAAATTACATAAATAATATATTAGTAGTGGTAGTTATGATTCGTGAAAACCAAAGACTATTCAATGTGATAAATGTAATTATTGATATTTTAGTAGTCTTCATATCATGTTTTATAATTGATAATGGTTTATTCACTCGTATTACCACGTTATCATTTAACTATTCACAGAATGTCTACTTACAGTTCTTCGTATTTCTCGTACCAAGTTACATATTCTTATATTTCATGTTTAACTTGTACACTCCCCAGAGGACTAATAGGAGTGTGTTCACAGAGTCATCAGCAATAGCTCAGGTGAACTTGGTTGAGTTTTTCTTTTTAATAGCAATTTCATCTATGGGGCTTATTGAAACATCGCAGGGATTCCTATTATGTTTTTTAGTAGTCAACGTCATAGTAGCCACATTTGAAAGAGCGATATTGAGGGGTATTTTAAGACTTCTACGTGCACATGGTTTTAACATTAAGTACATCCTAATTATCGGTGCAGGAGACCTCGGAACAAAATTAGTTGACACAATCAATCTAAACACTTACCTGGGATATAAGATTATGGGATTTCTTGATGATAACATTGAAGGAACAGTAAATGGTGTCAAAGTCATAGGTAAGGTTACTGACCTTGAATCAACGATATCATCTAACATGGTTGACAGGGTTATTGTAAGCATATCTCCGAGACACTATGAGGTTTTATCATCTGTAATATCCTCTTGTGAGAAGATGGGTGTAAGGGCTGATATTATACCAGATTATTATCGTTACATCACGGCTCATCCAAGCATCGAATTAATAGATAATATTCCTTTGATAAGTGTAAGATATCTGCCATTGGATATTACATACAACCGCTTCACTAAACGTTTCCTGGAAGTGGTTTTTGTTATAGTTGTTTCCATAGTTATTTCACCACTGCTTTTGGCTGTTGCAGTGGCTGTGAAGCTATCCTCACCAGGTCCAATCATATACAAACAGGAAAGGGT
>MUZZ01000097.1:400-10288 GCA_003266075.1 Methanosphaera sp. rholeuAM74 | reverse complement strand
GACGAGACAAAATGGACACAGAAAAACGATCCGAGGATAACTAATGTGGGTCATTTCATAAGAAAGATGAGTATTGACGAATTGCCACAGTTTTACAACATCCTCAAGGGGGATATGAGTCTCATCGGACCAAGACCTGAAAGACCATTCTTTGTCAGGAAATTCAGGGAATCAGTACCTAAATACATGATAAAACATCATGTAAGACCAGGCATGACTGGTTGGGCTCAGATAAATGGTTATAGGGGTAACACATCAATAGTTAAAAGAATAGAGTATGATATTTACTACGTGGAGAACTGGTCTTTGTTGCTGGATTTAAGAATATTTTTAAAGACCATCCCAACATTATTAGATGATAAAAACGCATATTAATATGGTTATAGGCATAAAACAATTAAATCTCGGTTTTGATTTATATGGAGAATATTTTAAACAATAAAAAGATGATGATTATTCCAGTAATTCTGGCATCACTATTTACAATATACCTGGGTATGAACGTTAATGGGCCACTAAGTTGGGATGTCTACACACACATCAACTATGCATGGGCATATATAATCAATGGAATAACAATGACTGACCCACTTCTCAATGCACCGGTAGGAAAGTCAATAGGCTACTCACCACTATTTCATTTAATACTCATAGTTTCATCAAAACTATTTGCAACAGACATGGTAAATGCAGCTAAATTGTTACAGCCAATACTTGCACTACTATGTTCTCTATCAGTCGTTGGCGTTGCATACAAGATTTATGATGACGAGTTAACAGCACTACTTTCAGGCATGATACTATTATCAAGTTTCATGTTTACACGTATGATGTTACCTATACCTGAGACTGTTGCATTAATATTCTTCACATGGGGTGTGTACTTCTATTACTCCTCAATAAAGAAACACAGCTATACAAGGGCACTGCTTTCGGGTATAATGGCGTTACTAATACTGTCGGTTCACTTCTCAACATTCGTATACTACATGATCATAATTACTTGTCTGATGATAGTGGAATTAGTAGCTAAGATGAAATTTGAAGCATTATCAAAATATGTGACTCTGATAATTCCTGTAATACTGGCTGGAATTATTGGCTACGTAATCCTATCAGCTATCAGTACAAACTCATTACTAGTACTCCTAGATGGTATTAAATCAATCATCCATGATCCTATGAGTTTATTTATGGGCCAAAAGGCTATGGGTCTTGAAAGATACATAAAATGTGTTGGTATACTGCCATTAGTACTTGCAATCATAGGATTATACTTTTCATTTAAGAACTCCGATAAACGATTAATAGTATGGTGGGCTTTGTTCTCATTCATAGTTTCAAATATGCACTGGTTTGGAATACCAGTATACACCTATAGGTTACTAGTGTACTTTGTAATACCATTAGTAATGCTTGCAGGTTATGGTGCGGCAGAGTTAGTAAGGAAATTCGAGGATAAGAAGACACAATATCTATTGGTAGCAGTAATCATGGTACTTTCATGTGTATTATGCATCTACCACCTATCAGATCCGTCAGTAACAACAAGTAATGTGGTGACAGCTCAATCAACCGTACAGATTGCTCCACCAACACATGATGAACAGGAAGTAATAGACTGGTTTAAAGGGGTTAACAATACAAACAAGTCCGTATTAACAAACAACCTCTTCTTTGGAACAGTACTATCAAGTAGTGACATGATTCCATTACACTATAGCTATGATGTTTACGCAAACCCACAGTCAAGTAAATCATCATATGATAGGCTAAATGAAGAAAATATTGGTTACATAGTCTATGATAAGAGTTTAGTAATGAATAACACAACGGAATATTCGGGTACACCTCAAATAGAATTTGTAGAAGCAGATTATTATCCATTCTACTATTATACTAAAGAAATAACTGAGGATAACTTTTACAGTATAAAACTATCAGCAACAAATAAGGTATTTGAAAATAACAGATTCATAATATGTGAAGTAATTTAAAAAGAAATAATTAGGATGATAATATGAACATAACAATAATCGGAACAGGATATGTGGGATTAGTGACAGGAACATGCTTTTCAGAGATGGGAAACACTGTTTACTGTGTCGACGTAGTAAATGAAAAAATAAACAACCTAAAAAAGGGCATAATCCCAATATATGAGCCAGGATTAGATGTTTTAGTAAAAAACAACTATGAAAGAGGAAATCTCAAATTCACAACAGACTTATCCGAAGGTCTTTCAAATTCCGAGTCATGTTTTATTGCAGTAGGTACACCTATGGGTGAAGATGGAAGTGCAGACCTAAAATATGTCAGACAAGTAGCCAAAGAAATCGGAGAAATAATTACACATGACATGATAGTCATTGACAAGTCAACAGTACCTGTGGGAACAGCAGATGAGGTAAAAGCAATCATCAATGAAGAGTTAGAAAAAAGGAATGTATCATACAAGGTGGACTTAGTATCAAATCCAGAATTTTTGAAGGAAGGAAACGCAGTAAATGACTTCATGCGTCCAGAAAGGGTTATAATAGGTAGTGATGATGAAAATGCAATAGAATACATGAGAAACCTCTATGAACCATTCACGAAGAATCATGAACGGATGATAGTTATGGACATAAAAAGTGCTGAAATGACAAAGTATGCGTCAAACTCGATGTTAGCAAACAGAATATCCTTCATGAATGAAATGGCCAACATATGTGATAGGGTAGGTGCAAACATTGACGATGTACGTAAGGGGATGGGTAGTGACTCCAGAATAGGAAACAGCTTCCTCTATCCTGGATGTGGCTATGGTGGCAGTTGCTTCCCAAAGGATGTGACAGCACTAATAAAGACTGCTTCAGATAATGGCTATGATGCAAAACTATTGAAAAGCGTGGAAGAAGTAAATAAACAACAGAAGAAGTATATCGTGAATAAAATTACATCAGTATACGGTGAGGATTTAAGGGGTTACACCTTCGCTGTATGGGGATTATCATTCAAGCCAGAAACAGATGATATGAGGGAAGCACCTTCTATCATAATAATAAATGAGTTAGTAAAGCGTGGTGCACAGGTAAATGCCTATGATCCAAAGTCAATAGAATATGCGAAGGAGTTCTACCTTAAGGATGTTGATGTAAACTACTTTGACGATAAATATTCTCCACTGGAGGGTGCTGATGCAGTAGTGCTTGTAACAGAATGGAAGGAATTCAGAAGTCCTGACTTTAATAAGATAAAGCAACTACTTAAAAATCCAGTAATATTTGATGGAAGAAATCAGTTTAAAAATAGTTATATGGAGAAGATGGGTTTTGAATATTTCGCAGTAGGAAAGTAAATTCACCACCACAAAATATCACATATTATCTTTTTTTATTCATAATCATCGCTCGATTCGACATTTGCATATAAATGCCGTATTTTATATGCTTGATTTTTATCATCATATAATACGAACGTAATATCCTTCTTACCTGGAGTCATAGTCAAGTTAGTTGGAACAACAGCACTCTTTCCGTCCTTAACCTTCTTGGTATACTCAGATATCACTTCATTGGTAGTATTATTGTGTGTTTGTACGGATATCTTATAAGTCATGTCCTTGTTTTCTTTATTAGTGATGTTCATCTTCAATGTAAGGTTTTCGCCGTCAGTAAAGTTATAGTAGCCATCAGCATCAGCAGTACCACCAACACCACTAATTGTGAAAGTAGTATTTCCCTGATTGATTGGGTTAATGTTCTCAGAGTTTACATATACTCCAGAACCCAGAACGATGATTAGGCCAATAATACCTAGTACTATGAATAGCTTATCAACAGATGGGTAAATGTACCTCTTTTTGACTTCAATTGTCCTAGTTCTGAGAATGTATGCTGGTAATAATATGAACAGCGTAATTAAATCTAATATTAATGATACTACCCTCATATTCAGGTAATGATTGACCTGAACAACTATAATACCTATGATGGAAGTCATAATTAAACTTATAAATATTGCAGTTGCAGCTCTTTCAACAAATTCAATCTCTTCCCTACGTGGAATTAAGGTATTCATAATCAGATAACCTGGAATGAACATTATAAATGGAATGCTTAATCCAAACCATAAAGGTAGAACACTAAATGGTGGAACATTCATACCAACAAATGACACTAAACAATATATTATCAGAGCATAGGTTGATTCCGCAATTGACTTATCCACATAATCCTCTATTGTCTTACTTTTATCATCATGTCTCCTTTTAACACGGAGAATAGCGAATATTATCAATGCTGTAGCTATGATCGAGAATACAAATAAGAACTTGTTGCTGTTAAGCTCTAAAAACTGTTTTGTGAATATTATGCAGAATAATGTGAATGCAATACTCAACGTTATCATATGTATAGGCTTTTTAAACAACTCTACAAACGTATATGATGGATATATTATCAAAGTAGAAGTTATCGCAACGATAAAGAAATTCACTATGAATAATGCTATGAATACATACATATTATTTACAGAGTAAATCAATGACAATACAAATGTTAGCAATGTAAATATAAACAATATCGCCAAGGATTTCATCGATGGTTTCTCTAGTATGTAATTCCCCCCCTCAATTTTAATCTTGTATAATATTAGTATGTTTATTTTTTTATTCTTAAAATGTTTTCCATATTTTTTTCTAGTTTTGCCAGATATATTTCTAGGCTCTATCATTGTCCAGTATATGGGGTATAATTCTACTTATTACTATTAATGCCATGTTAATAAGTATGTATACCATTATTTTTCCATTATTTTTGATGTAATTATTCAAGTTATCAAATTAAAGGCAAGATATGTCTCAGAATTATTATTCAATGACTTTGATGGTGGACTTCTAAATTACTAATGAGCGATAGTAATCACATTAGATAACTTATATTAAATAGTTGTTTCAAAATATATATTAGAGTGATATCATGAAATACGATAATACTTTCGTAAGAAATAATAAATTCTTAATAATAATGATACCTGTATTAGCAATACTGTTAATATCTGCATTATACGCATTTGCTCCAGATTTCACAGAGCATATACTAGATGATAATGTGGTATCACTAATTGAAAATACTACTGAAGACAACATTACGGTGGATGAAAGTAACGTTACATCGGCAGATGATTCAATTTCTTCAAATGCGAATGCTTCTGTTTCAACAGACGCATCTTCAAATATGGATCGTAATACTGGTTATAATAATCTATATTCATCGGATAGGTCTGGTGGTTCTTCATCAGCTAGTTCCGGTAGTTCTGGTGGTTCTTCCTCATCAGGTAGTTCCAGTAGTTCTGGTGGTGAACAGTCTTCATCTTCACATAGTGGAAGTTCAGAATCTGGTTCATCAAGTCCTGATATAGTGGTTTCTGATATATAATGGCTATCATTCGTATCATTAATTATATTTTTTTTTTAAAACTTTTTTTTCATGTGACATTATTTTTTTTAGGGTGATTTTTTATGTTAAACGCAGAAAATTTTATTACAGATTTCAAGGGTACTGGGGGTATTATCAGGGAATCTAATGAGGATTTCATAGTTGATGAAGTACCTTTAACTTTGCCTTCAGGTGAAGGACAGAATACTTGGATTCATATCGAGAAGAACGGTAAAAACACTTTGGATGTTGTATTGGATATTGCAAGAAACTTGCATATTAGTAGAAAGAGGATGGGATTTGCTGGTATGAAAGATCGCAGTGCCATCACAAGACAATGGATTTGTGTTAGTAACTTTAACAAGGAGGATTTACCTAATCTTGAGGATTTCCTATATAATGTTAAAGTTTTGGATGTTCAACAGAACCAGAAGAAAATACGTATTGGTCAACTCAGGGGAAATATGTTTAAATTAAACATAAGAAATACAAATAATCCTGATGAAGATGTGGAGATTGCTAGAAGTGTTTTAGATTCATTGGAGGTTACTGGTGTACCTAATTATTATGGTTTTCAACGGTTTGGGGAGATACGTTCTAACACCCATCTTGTTGGCAAGGCACTAGTAGAGGGAAATGTCAAAAAAGCAGTCGACACATATATAGGTAACCCTAATCCTAATGAATTTAATGATATCCAACAAGCAAGATTATTATACGATGAAGGAAAACTGGAAGAATCATACGAACTTATGCCTAAAAGCATGAGATATGAGAAATACATGCTTAATGAATTAATACATTCTAAGAAAAAACATGAACTCGACGAAACCGATTACATAAAAGCAATAGAAACACTACCAAAACCACTAAAAAGAATGTTCGTAAACGCATACGAATCATATCTATTCAATAAAATAATCAACGAACGTTCAAAAATAGGAATAAACAAATACTACTCAGGAGACATAATAATAGACAACAACGAAAACTGGATACACGAAATAGATGAAAACACAATAGAAGAACAAATAAACAACTTCACACTACACCCAACAGCACCACTAATAGGATCCAAAGTACCAATCGCAGAAGGAAAACAAGGGCAAATAGAACAAAAAATAATAGAAGAAGAAAAAATATCACAAGAAGACTTCCAATGCCCAAAAACACCAAAGCTAGGAAGCCACGGAATAAGAAGAGCAGTACGATTCAAAATAACCGACACAAACGTAACAAAAATAGACAACGGAATCTGTGTAGAATTCTTCATACCAAAAGGGTGCTATGCAACAGCAGTGCTAAGAGAAATAATGAAAAAGAATGTATAAAAAAAGGGGGATTATGAAAACCCCACTAAAACTAGGAATAAACCTCTGGAACATAACGCTTCAACAACAAAGACAAGCTAACAACTGTCACAGAACTCAAAGCCATAGCAAAAGCACTATACTCCGGTTTAAAGATGATATTCCATGGAATAAAAATACCGGCGGCTATCGGAATCAACAAAACATTATAAGCGAAAGCCCAGAACAAATTCAAACGAACCCTACCCATAACCTTCTTACTCAACTCAATAGCGGCAACAGCATCCAATAAATCACCATTAATCAATATAATATCACCAGATTCAATAGCCACATCAGTACCGGTACCAATAGCAATACCCACATCAGACTTAGTCAGAGAAGGTGCATCATTAATACCGTCACCCACAAATGAGACAATATTGCCCTCACCCTGTAGCTTCTTAACATAGTCAAGTTTTCCCTGAGGCAAAAGCTCTGAAAGCACATTACTAATGCCTACCTTCCTAGCAACAATCTCAGAACTACTTCTATTATCACCACTAATCATAGTTGTCTCTATGTTCATCTTATGCAACTGATCAATAGCCCTAACACTGTTTTCTTTAATAGCATCCTCAACAGATATTATGGCAATCACACCATCATTAGATGCGAGTAAAACACTAGTTTTCATATTATTCTCTTCATCCAGAAGATCAGATGAAACTTCATCAGATACACTAATATTATTCTCATCCAACAACTTTTTATTTCCAATAAAGTACTCTACACCATTAACAATACCCCTAACACCCATACCAGAGATGTTCTCGAAGTCGTCAACATCATAAAGTTCCACGACGGATTCATTATCATTATCAAACAATGCAGATGAGATGGGATGCTGTGAAAACTGTTCAACAGACTTGGCAATCCTAATAACCTCATCATCACTCATATCGGAGTAATTAATAATATTGGTTAATACCGGATGACCAACAGTAACAGTACCCGTCTTATCCAGCAATACATGATTTACCTTTTCAGAAACTTCCAAAGAGTCACCATCCTTAATGAGGATACCATACTTAGCAGCCTGACCAATACCAACAGTAAGGGCGGTAGGAATAGCAAGACCTAAAGAACAAGGACAGGCAACCACCACAACTGATATGAATATACTTAAACTGAATAAGAATGAACTACCCAGTACAACATACCAAATCAGGAATGCTACAATGGCAATTACTAGGATAGTTGGTATGAAATATTTGATAACCTTATCCGCTAATTTCTGGATAGGGGGACTGGAATTCTGTGCATCCTGTACCATTGTAATAATCTGTGATAAAACAGTTTTGTCACCGGTATTAGTTACCCTGAACTTGAATGTTCCATCTTTGTTAATAGAACCACCAATAACATTATCACCAACACTTTTACCCACAGGCTTTGATTCACCGGTAATTAGTGATTCATCTACATAACTTTTACCCTCAATAACCTCTCCGTCAAGGGGTATTTTCTCTCCAGGCTTAACAACGACAACATTACCCTTTAAAACAGTATTAATGTCCTGTTTCTGTTGTACAAGCTTATCATTAACAACCTTCTCTACAGTAGCCTCTGTTGACTTAAGTTGGACGAGGCTTTTAATAGAATCTGAAGTTTTAGTCTTTGCACGTTCTTCTAGGTACTTACCCAGCATTAAAAATGAACCTAACATTATACTAGTGTCATATAACATAAAATGGGATGAACCAAGCAGGTGGAAGGTACTTAGTAAACTAGCTACAAATGATATGCCAATACCTAGAGAATACATGACATCCATATTTAAATTAAATAACTTAACGGCATTTATACCGGATTTGAATATCGGATAAGAAACGTAAATAAATGGTATAATGCTTATTGCTAGGATTATGTAATCAGAATGAGAACCTAAGTCTATGTTTGCAAACATTAAATACATAATCAGAGCTGAAAAAAAGAATCCGACAACAATTCTGTATAGCTTCTGGTTAAGCATATCTTTATGCTTTTTATCAATTGCTTCATTATTTAGGGAACTGTTATCATGAACTCCCAGATATTCAAAGCCTATCCTGTTTATTTTATCACCAAGCTCGTCGACGTCTACAACTTTAGGATTGAATAGTACGTCGGCAGTTTCACTGACTAGGTTAACATTAGCTGAGTATACACCAGGAGTTCTGGATAGTGCTGTTGTAACAGAACGTGAACACATCACACAAGACATTCCAGCAACATTCAGAGTTTTTTTTTGATAGTTGCGGGAAAACCAATATTGTCTAATGAACTTAGTATTTCTTCCACATCTAACTGGTCATCGTATGTTACACTGACTTCCTTGTTGGATAAATCAGCTTTAACATCTGATATTTTATCGTTATTGGTTAAAGTCCTGGTGATAGTGTTTATACAATTATCACACATCATATCTTCAACGACAAATGTGTCTTCTTTGTTACTCATTTCTTATCACTCCTCTTGATTTACTCTTATACTATTATGTTATTATATTCATAATATTTAAATTTAGTCATTCCTAAATTTTTTACTAAATGCTCTAACAATAATTAACGGTTTAAAAAAAAGGATTCAAAAAAAGAGAATGATGAAATATAATCATTGAAGTAACACTAACGAATCATCAGCATTAACTTCAACAACATCACCAGTAGAAATTAAATTAACAATATCACAGTCAGGCTGGTCTACCATAGGAATTTTAGATATGATGGCACCAATTGAAATAATCGGTTCGGCAGTCTGACAAATAATTGCCCTAGGTGCAGTATTGTTTTTTGCCATCTGATAAATCACATATGAACCTACTGTAGAACCCTTACCTGAAGGTATCACCAGAATCTTATCGGTAATGCACTCATTATACAATTCATGTTTCTTATCAATAACAATTCCAGTATTAGGGTCAACACCACCAAGAAAACTAATAGAATCATTAGTAACTAATGCACAACCACTTTCCTTACCCTTAGATATTTGTCTACATTTGATAACGTCTGCCATATGTAATCCCACAATTACTTATAATAATCCTTCTGACCTAATTAAATCAATGAAAGTTTTGACTTCACCATCAGATTCTTTATCTTCTGTTTTATCTTCTTTTACTTCTTCTTTTACTT
>MUZZ01000097.1:0-194 GCA_003266075.1 Methanosphaera sp. rholeuAM74 | reverse complement strand
ATGATAATCCTCCAGCACTTTCTTCATTTTTGGTTTCTTTTGGTGCTTCTTTTTTAGGCTCTGGTTTTGGTTCTGGTTCAGGTTCTGGTTCAGGTTCTGGTTTTGGTTCTGGTTCTGGTTCAGGTTTAGGCTCTGGTTTTGGTTCTGGTTCAGTTTTTTCTTCTACTTTTGGTTCAGTTTTTTCTTCTACTTTT
>MUZZ01000022.1 GCA_003266075.1 Methanosphaera sp. rholeuAM74 | reverse complement strand
GTCATACATTTCTTACCTTTAGCTTTAAGAGCGTGCCATCTTTTACCGGCTTTAAGATAAGGTTTATCTTTTCTTCCTCCTCCAGCGACAACACCAATGACTGTTAGAGGAGTAGCAATGAATGCAGTAGATCACCCACACGGTGGAGGTAACAGGCAACATCCAGGAAGACCAACTACAATTTCAAGACATGCTCCTGCAGGTAGAAAAGTTGGTTCAATAGCAGCTAAACGTACTGGTAAAAGACGATAAGGAGGCACTTAATTGGCTCGTAAAATATTTAAATATAGAGGATACACAATTGAAGAACTTCAAGAAATGTCTCTTGATGAAGTAATTAAATTATTACCAGCAAGACAGAGAAGATCCCTCAAAAGAGGATTCCTACCTAGACAGGAAAAAGTTCTTAACAAAATGGAAAAAGTTAAAAATATCAAAAATGATAGTGGAAGACCAATAGTCATAAAAACACATTGTCGTGATATGATTGTACTACCAAACATGGTTGGAATGACCTTTGGAATATATAACGGTCAGGAATTTGTTGAAGTAACCATTAAACCAGAAATGATTGGATGTTACTTTGGAGAATTTTCAATCACACGTGGAAGAGTACAACACGGAGACCCTGGTATGGGTGCTACAAGATCATCAATGTTCGTTCCACTTAAATAGATAAGGAGAAGGTTTATATGGCAAAGAAAAATACATATTCATACCAACCTAAAGATGGCGAACAAGTTGCTAAAGCTTCAGGTCATGATCTTAAAATTTCTCCAAAACATTCAGTGGAAATATGCAGAACAATTCGTAACATGTATCTAGAAGATGCAAAAGCATTCCTAGAAGATGTTATAGCTAAAAAAACAGTGGTACCATTCAAAAGACATAACAAGAAAGTAGGTCACAGAAGTGATTTGAAAGGATGGCCTTCTGGTAGATACCCTGTTAAAGCAGCAACTGAAATATTAAAAGTAATCGAAAATGCAGAAGCTAACGCAGAAGACCAAGAATTAGATCTTGAAAATCTCAAACTAGTTCACGTCTGTGCAAATAGAGGGGTAGTTATTAGAGGTTGGACTCCAAGAGCATTTGGAAGAGCAAGCCCATCAAATACACCTACAACACATATACAAGTCGTATTGGGGGAGGCTTAAGTACACATGATTGAAAAAGAATTCGTAAAAGAAGGATTAAAAAGAACTCGAATTGATGAGTATCTTGAAAAGAAAGTCGAAAGAGCAGGATACGGTGGAATGGACATACAAGTTACACCAGCTGGAACAATTGTTGTAGTATATGCTGAAAAACCTGGAATGGTTATAGGTAGAGGTGGAAAAACGGTTAGATCCATCACAAAAACTCTTCAGAACCAATTTGAATTAGAAAACCCTCAAGTTGAAGTTAAAGAAGTTAAAGTACCTGAATTAAATCCTAGAATCATGGCAAACAAACTAGTGATAATGTTACAGAGGGGGATGCACTTTAGACGTGTAGCATACTCTGTAATTAGAAGAATCATGAATGCTGGAGCTCAAGGTGTAGAAGTAACAATATCTGGTAAAATCAGAGGTTCAAGATCTGCATGTGCAAAGTTCAACGAAGGATACATCAAAAAATGTGGTGAACCTTCAACAAGACACGTTAAAGAAGGTTTTGCTACAGTACAGTTAAAACCTGGTGTACTTGGAATTTATGTAAGAATCATGCCTCCAGAAGTAATTTTACCTGATTACATAGAAATAGCTGAACCAGATGAAAGTGATGTAGTTGCATCACAGGAAGCTGTAGTTGAAGAAGTTGAAGAACTAGACATTACAGAGGAAATCACTGGTGAAGATATTTTAGAGGAACTATCCGAAGAATCAGAAATTGATGAGATTACTGAAGAAGAGGATATTGACATATTAGAGGAATAATGGGGAATTACTTATGGTTATTTTAAGAAGCAAAGAGCTAAGGAATTTAAGTGACTCAGACCTTGAAGCTAAATTAAATGAGCTTCACGCAGAATATAATACCTTAATCAGTAAAGGATATGTGTCTGGTGTTGATAATCCTGGTAAAATCAGGGAAACTAGAAGGACTATTGCCCGTGTTCTTACTATAATAAACGAAAATAAACAACAGGGAGAATAAATTAGAGATGAAAATCTGTGAAATATGCGGTCTTCCAGAAGATTTATGCGTATGTGAAGAAATTGCACGTGAAGTACAAAAAGTTAAAGTTTACACGGTACGTCGTCGATTCGGTAAACTCATGACAATTGTTGAGGGTATTGATGAACATGACATTGATGTACGTGAATTAACTAAAACACTTAAATCTAAATGTGCTTGTGGTGGTACTGCTAAGAAAGGTCAAATTGAATTACAAGGAGATCATAAACGTAAAGTTAAAGAAGTACTCGCAGGAATGGGTTTCTCTTCAGATACCATTGAAATCAAATAGGTAATTTATGCCTATATGTGAAGATTAACAAATAGTCAATAATCAAGTTATTGAACAGGGAAAGAAGTACAGTGTGAAGTTTTTAATATGATAACTCCACAAAATGTATTCCGACATGAACTTATAGGATTACCTGTTGAGATAATTGACAGTAACCATGAGGGATTTATTGGAATTAAAGGACTTGTGATAGATGAAACTCGTAACACTATTAAAGTTGATACGGGTTCAATTGAGAAAATTATACCTAAATCTGAGGTAACATTTATGTTTACTCTACCTCAAGGTGAAAAAGTATCAATAAAAGGAAAAGTTATTGTAGCCCGACCTGAAGACCGGATAAAGAAAAAATTTAGAAAAATTAGGTGAAAATATGGTAGGCATTAATGTTAAAGAACCAGAAAATGAATGTCATGATCCTAACTGTCCATTTCACGGTGAACTCTCTGTAAGAGGTCA
>MUZZ01000232.1:942-1934 GCA_003266075.1 Methanosphaera sp. rholeuAM74 | reverse complement strand
ACGAGGAGTTTGCAGACTCCGCTTCTCTTCAGGCTTCCGCAATTAAAACGGGCTGCCGCATTTGTATAAATGTGACAGTCCGTTTCTTTAGCAGCATAATCTGCTTTGTCAGCATATTCTCGGCAGCAATTCTCCGCCCGGCTGAGGGAGGAGTGTCTCTGCGCCTATTTCCGTTGTCATTACGACTTTGCCCGGCATCTCGTCAGTTATCTCTCCTATGACAGCAGCGCCGGATGTGTATTTGCCCTGCCTGAGCACTTCTATTATCCTGCCGGCATCTTCCTGAGGCGCGATTATGACGAGTCTTCCTTCACATGCCAGATAAAGAGGCTCAAGGCCCAGCATCCCGCAGACGCCTTTGACCGCATCGTCTACGGGAACTGATTCGGCACTGATTTTAATTCCTACATTGCTTTGCTCAGCGATCTCATACAGGACTGTGCCTACTCCGCCGCGGGTCGCATCTCTTATGACATGAACCTCATCAGCCGCAGACAGGACAGAATCAACGGCTCCCCACAGAGGAGCGCAGTCGCTGTCAACATCGGCTTCGATACCGTATTCATTACGTGCAAGCAGAATAGTACAGCCATGCCTTCCGACATCTCCGGTGACGATTACCGCGTCTCCCGGTTTTGCAAGCGCACCGCCTGTCCTGACGCCTTCTTTTATCCTTCCTATCCCGGTAGTTGTAATAAACACGCCGTCTACCTGACCTTTGCCTGCAACCTTGGTGTCACCTGCAACGATCCTGACACCGGCTTCGGCAGCTGTTTTCTCCATGGCGGCTGCGATCTCTTTGAGCTTATCCATAGGGAAACCTTCCTCTATGACAAAAGCGCATGTCAGATACAGAGGCTCTGCTCCCATGCAGGCAAGGTCGTTTACAGTGCCGCAAATGGACAGTTTGCCGACATTGCCGCCCGGAAATTCATACGGTGACACGATAAACCCGTCGGTTGACATAGCCAGTCTGCCTGCTTCTACTTCAA
>MUZZ01000232.1:0-776 GCA_003266075.1 Methanosphaera sp. rholeuAM74 | reverse complement strand
CTGCTCCGTGCGCAAGTGTAACAGTTTTACTCATTTATAGTCTCCTTCCTGTATGCGTACCATGCCGCACAAGTTCCTTCATTAGACACCATGCATGCTCCGATCGGATGGAGCGGAGTGCACCCCCTGCCGAAGACCCTGCAGTCCGCAGGTGTGCATTTGCCCTGGAGCACATCCCCGCATCTGCAGGCCGGATTAGCTTTTCCCTTGATTTCAGGCAGATCGTATTTGATGCGGGCATCATAAGCTGCATATTCTTCGCGCAGTCTGAGCCCGGACTGCGGTATCACCCCGAGACCTCTCCATTCAGAGTCGCATGGTTCCATGATCTCCTGCATCATGCGTTTTGCCGGTATGCTTCCTTCGTCAGTCACGACTCTCGGATAACAGTTTTTGAAGAAAGGTTTGCCCTCGCGCAGTTTGACGACAGTTACCGCCAAAGCAGCCATTATCTCTTTCGCCGTAAACCCGGCGACGACGCCGTATATTCCTTCATCGACAAGCTGAGCACAGGAATCGGCTCCGGTTATGGCATTGACATGCCCCGGATACAGAAAAGCATCCGCACTGCCTTTAAGGGCGCGGTAAGCATTGGTCATAGTCTTGTTGGCAGTCAGGATCGAGAAATTGTCCAGCCCCTGCTCTGCTGCCATTTTGACAGCCATGCATGCCGAAGGAGTCGTGGTCTCAAAGCCGACTGCAAGGAACACGACCTGTTCCTCAGGATGCTCAGCAGCATATTTACACGCATCAGTCGGTGTATATACCGGCAGCAC
>MUZZ01000298.1:227-8533 GCA_003266075.1 Methanosphaera sp. rholeuAM74 | reverse complement strand
GTTAGTCAAATGCCAACTAATCAAATGCCAAATAATTTAATAAATAAAAACTGATTAAAATGAAGAACATTAAAACACTACTATTTGTAACAGTAGTGTTAATGATGCTAGTTACCATAACAGGTGCATATGCTTCAAGTGATAACTATACCAGCACTAGCAGCGAAACACAAGAAGTAATTGAAGCCAGTAGTACTAGTATCACACCACAAACTGTTGCAACAGATAATAAAATAAAAGAAAACCCTAAAAGAGATGTTAAAACCCACATCGTAAACAACGATAGTGTTGACGACATCTTTGCAGGAGAAGACTATACATTGAACGATGAAATAAATGACGGTGACATCCTCGACTTCCAAGGAGTCATCTCTAAAAACCATAGCATCAAATTCAACAAAGCAGTAAACGTAACAACATCAACACATGATGCTAACATAACATTAAACACGACAGCAGGAAATATGTTCGGATCAGAGCCAGGAAACTCATTCGTAGTAACAACTGGTGCATCCTACTCCAACTTCACAGGACTATACCTATACAACACACAATTCTGGGTAACCAACACCACCCACGTAGTCTTTGACAATATGTCAATGGTCGTCGAAGACAAACAAGTAGGTAGTGGTGTCGGACAGACGTCAATCAGGGAAAACTCATCATACATTACACTAAAAAACAGCTACATATACACCAAAAACAATGGTGGATCAAGTTCCCTTGTACTAGCATACGCTAACTACTGTACACTAGACAACAACACAATCGTCGGAGAAGGAACTGTGGGAAACCTCATATACTTAACCACATATAACGTGGCAATACCAAGTGACCAACTAGCAAACTGCCACAACAACATCACCAACAACCGTGTCATAGGACCATCAACCAAACAATCAATATGCTATGCCCTAGCAATAACGGGTTACGATAACCTAGTAGAAAACAACACATTCAGCTACGTCGGTAATGGACTAATGGAACAATGGGGTAGTGGAACAAGCGTATGGGAAGACCCAGGAGTACCAACATTCTACAACAAAATAATCGGAAACACGTTCAACCTAGGATGTGGAATCGACGGACAATTCAAAAACGTAAGCTTCATAAACAACGTCATCAACGACAACGGTAAAATGAACATATACGATAACACGACATTCATAAACAACACCGTTACTGGAAACCTGACAATATACACGCCAATTAACATAACAAACGAAAACCTACACAACGTAATATTTAACGTAAACTCATCTAACTCCAACCTAACAAACAACAACATAAGTGGTGTAATACTCATAAACCAAGGACAAAAAAACCCAGGACAAAACATCACCATAGCAAATAACACAATAAATAATGAGGAAAACTATACCATCAGCGTAAAAACAAGTGGAAACACCATTGTAAACAATACATTGATTGCAGGAACAACAGCAGGAGAGTCAACAGTAATAATGATTACTGGCAACATCCTAGAAGATAATAAGCCAGAACCTGCGACTGATGTGATATTAACAGATGAAAACTATTACACGTACTTCAACGATGATTCAACAGCAAATACTGATATGATACAAAACTTCTCAAAGATATACCTTACAGGTGACTTCTACAACAAGAACTTCATATTCTCAAATATTGTGACAAACCTATTTAACAACCAAAGCACACTATACAACACGACAATAACATTAAATGATAATAGTAAACTAAGTATATCCAATTTAAACATTAATAATGGAGCTGACAATGAAAATGCTCTTGTAATCAACTCAGACAAAAACACGGTTAAAAATCTCATAATAAATCAGAACACCAGTCAAACATCCCCAACTATAATAGTAAACGGTGATTCAAACACACTAGCATATAACACCATCAACATAAATAGTGACTCAGCCACAGAAACCACCGCTATCAAAGTATCATCCAACAAAAACACGATAAACAATAACAACATAAACATTACCTCATCAAACGATATAACGGCAATAATCATTGACTCACAAGACAAAACAGCAGACGAAAACATAATCCTATCAAACACGATAAACGTCAACACAACAACAAACACAAACAGCATCATCATAGGAGAAAACACCAACAAGAACAACATATCTGGAAACACGTTAAACATTAACTCTGCAAATGCAACAGCATTCACCACAACTAGTAAAACCACCTCAAACAATGTAATCGAACGAAACAACATAAACATCAACACAACAGATAGTGCATGTGCAATAAACATCACAACCACGGAAGAAACAAATTGTGATTATATAACAGTATACATGAATACTGTAAAAATAAACTCTGACAAAACATATGGAATCATATTCAATGACCAATACAAGAAAATTAAAGCATCAAACATATCAAATAACGGAATATATGCAAATTCAACAACAATTACTGGGTTAAGTATAACTGGAGATAATGTATATCTACATTCATCTTTATATCTAATCTCATTAGTAGATGAAGACAAATACAATGTCGATGATAACATTGCAGTAGTTGTAAATAACTCACAAAACCTCACTGTACGAGCATTAACATTAGTACTAACAAAAACACACTATGTGATATTAAACAATGTATCCGACTCAAATATAACTTGGATACAAACAACAGAACCAGGAACATCAGTACCAACTGAAGAAATACCATTAACTGTTATAAACTCAGAAAACAACATCATACACCAAAATAGGATGAACACAACAAAAAACGCATCTATAAATCTAATAAACTCATCCAACAACAGGATATATGAAAACAATATGGTTGCACACTATCCATTAAGTGGGGACTTTGCCGTAGCACAAGATGAAAACAGCCACGATAATATTATTGAAAACAATACTCCAAATAGGGCTTTCCTAACAGATGAAAACTACAATGACTTCTTCGACGAAAACAACGTATTCAATGCTTCAAATATAGACGTGATAATAATAGCATCAGATTTACATGAAAAAGATATGATAATAACCGTGCCAATTAAAATAGAAAACCCTGAAAACAACACAATATACAACTCCACAATAACAATAAACGCTACTAACACAGTAACACTAGAAAACCTCACCATAAACAATACTGATGAAAGAGAAAACTCTTTAAACCTACTAACAAGAACCGAGATAAGTGGTTGTAATATATACCAAGAAGGAAACAATAAAAACATGATATACACCACAAACTATACGACCATGGAAAACAGTAACCTAGAACTAAATGGAAACAACAATAACATGATAAACAACAATATAGGACAACTATCAATAACATACAATAACATGACAACAATGGGAATCAATACAACAACAATAAAATCAAGTAATTCAACAAAATCAAACTCATTACAATACAACAACATAATAGCAGACTCTGAAAACTCAATAACAATAGACTTGTTCAATACACGAATAAACAACCTTCGATACAACAACATTACCATAACTAGCCAAAATACAACAGCAATAAAAGATGTCATGATGACCACACGTGGTACTATGTCATATAACAACATAACGACAAATTCCAATACAACAACAGTAATACTCGATGATGTGAACATAAACTTTAACAACAACAAAATACTAGTAAACAACACCTTAGTAGACACGCCAATAATACTTGTAACAACAACAAAAGGAGGAGTATCATACAATTACCTAGAATCATACAACACGGTAGGAAATGATGCTGTAGAAACACCAGGATCAAAAGAGGGAAATATTCCGACAACTAAAGGATATGATTCAAACATAACCATAGACGCTCCAGAGGAACTATCACAGTACAAAACCGTGACGATAGGAGTAACTGTAACTGACGCATTCGACAGACCAATCGAAGGAACACTCACAGTAACAGCTAATGGGGAAGAAATACCAGTAGAAGATGGAATAATAACATACACTCCAACATCCACAAGCGATGTGACTATCACAGCCAAGTACCAAGACCCAACAGGAAAATACAACACGACAACACAGTCAGTTACATTACCTGTGAAAGAGGCTACTACAACAGTAGAACTTGAACCAGTAGCAGTTACTCTGGGTGATGTTGCAACGATAACGGCAACAGTTGTAGACCAAGATGGTGATGCTGTATCAGCTGGTCGTGTAGCATTCAAGGTAAACGGTAAAGTGTTAAGAGACTCCAACAACAAGGTAATCTATGCTAGTGTAGAAGACGGAACAGCGACAATGACCTATGAAGACACCAGTAAATGGGATAACGACACCACAATACAGGTAATCTACGTGGGAAGCTCCACACAGCCAAACTCTGAAAGTGAAGTGGTAAACCCAACAGTAACCGTGCCAGAAGAAGAAGAACCAGAATTTGCAGTATCAGATGCTACAGCAACAGCTGGAGAAGAAGTAACTATTACTGTTACAACCAAGAACTTAGACTCTGGAAAAGTAGTCCTAAAAGTCAACGGTAAAACAGTTAAAGCTGGTGACGGCAAACTATATGCTAAAGTTGAGGGTGACACGACAACATTCACGTACACAGTACCTAAGACCTTGAAAGCAGGTGATTACACCATTAAAGCTGTCTATACTGGTGGTACGAATAAATTAGAAAGTGAAGCTAAATTAACAATCGAGTAGAGCTGGTACTCTGCTAGATTTAACCCCCTACCTTTTTTTAATTCTTTTATTTTTAATAACCATGGTTGCCCATTCATCGACCAAATTTCTACGAAAAAAAGAGTTTAGTGTTTAAACAACACCCATTATCTTGTGGATTAATACTATAAACACTGCGTTAATCCTTGACCGATTCCTTGTATTCTCCGTAAATCTTTCCAATTCCACGATATTCAACTATGAATGCTAACATATCAGTTATTACACCCACGAGAATGCTTATCAAGCCATAGGACTTGAATAATCCATTGATAAACACTAGAATAACGACGGATGCCACAATCTTCGTATAATCAGCAGAATACTCCTTCCAGCCAATCGAATCGATTATACTTTTAATCCTTGGAAAATCAAATGCATCCCTGAGTTTTCCACCATCAGCCAGTAATGCTAAGGCAATTTCCATGAAAAAGATAGTACCATAAACTACTAGAAGCCCCAATAGGATAAACAAGATAAAAGTGACAGGATCATGCCCATAAAATAGTGTCATCGTTTCATGCAAATCAAGAATCAACTCTTCCAAATCGAACTCTGGAAAATTCATCAACAAAGAAATTAATCCCAGAAGAGATGCTTGGATGGTCAAATAGAAGGTATACACTACAATTCCCTTCAGACCAAAGTTGACTAACTCATTAAACTTTATTTTAGGTAGACTAGTACCACCACCAATAACATCCTGAGTAACCTTCAATCCATAACCCAGAACCACTAGAAGAACTATCAACGAGGTAGTCTTCAATAGTCCACCAACCTTATTGGTTATACATTCAAATAGTAAAAACTGGGCAAACACGTATATGAAGAATGTTTTATTACCCAATAAATATCTAACTGAACCCTTGAGCATTTCATTTGGCATCCGAGTACTTCCTGATTGAATTTATATGCTTTAATGTTTGTTTAACACTATTAAAATAGTTTATTCATGTCAACGTAGAATCAGTTTAACACTACCATGATAATGAACTTATGAGGCAATGACTGTTTATTGTGTCCATTTTGTAGATAAAGTTTCTTATTAACATGTCACTACACTTTTTCTTTCTTCAACTTCGTCAATCACTTTATCACTATCCATTAATCCCACAAAGTTATCGAACAATCCATTAGGGTTGTCATCTTTGAGTAATTGTTTTGATTCTCTGATATATGTGGTAATTTACCTATGGTTTAATCCTTTTTTAGATTATCAAAAAGTTGTAAAACCTATAAATCCATTTATTTAACTCCAAGTCAGCACTATTAATTATTAAGTTCCATTTAACATTTTCACTTAATTATACAACTGTAACCCTATCAACACAGGCTAACAATACGTTTATATGTGTCGAACGTACTTTAGATTTTCATATGACCAAACTTGAATAGAAATGATTTTATATAATCGAGGATATATTTATATTAACTTATTTACATACAGTATGTAACGAACATCATTGTTATGGAGATAAAGAAATGGATTGGAAAATACTTCAAAAAGTTGTTATGGGTCTTTCTTTGAACGAATTATTGAATCCAGATTTATTTGAACGTACTTAATGAAGAATTTAAAGAACAAAAAATTGAAGTGACTAACATTCAATTTAGTGTAAGAGATGAAAAAATTAATTCGAATTCAGATGAAACTTTTGATTTAATTAGTTTATTCAACAGGGATTTTAAAGATACACTACTAAAAAAAGTTGTGATAGATGTTAATTTAGAAGATGATATGGATAAGATAGTCAACGCAATTAATAAAATGGAGGAATAGAGTATGTCAGCTGTGCTAAGTATGTATAATACTATAAACTACAACAAAGTTGAATTATCCTTAGAAAATAACAGTTTAAAAGTTGCTAAGTTGCTTGAAAAAGAATTTTTAATCCAAAATGATAATTTTTTTAAAAATACTGAGAACAATAATCACAAACAAAATAGAAACTATGAAGAGTATTACGCTAATCATAAAACTCAAATAAATGAGATTAAAAATAAATTAGTTACATTTTCAATAATATTACATCAAATTCAATTATTTGAAACAGAGTTTCAGAAAATAATGTCACTCATAAACATTTTTAATTATATAACTAGTGATAAAAAATTGTTTTTTGCCAATTCAGATTTTCTAAGCGAAATCATATGGTCATTTATTGAAATTTTCGATTTCAAAATAAAATACAAGTATTCCATATCCGAACAAAAAAGATTGAATGATGAATATAATAAATTGCTGATTACTTTTAGGAAAAAAGAGCAATATTTTTATTTAAACGTTTATACTCCTAGCCCATTGTATAATGAAAAATTTTTGGAAAAGATGTCTAATACCTTGGTGGAATAATATGAAAGCTTTTGTTGATACGAATGTTCCATTATCCTATGCTTTTTCTATAGAACCTCACAACAGAAAAGCAATGCAAATATTTACTGAATATGTAACAATTTATTGGTCTGAACTTGTTCATAGTGAATTTAATCATCGTTTCGACAGGAAGTTGGATAATTTGATTATATTTTATGATGAGTTGAGTAACGATTTGTTAACTAGTGAAACAGAGTTATATTCTATCAATCAATTAAAAAAGTACGCTAAAAACAAACATTATACACATAAACAGAAAAAAGATGTTCTTGAATCAATTCATATGTTGTGGGATATAAATTTTGAAAAACAATTTTATGTAGATATAAGAGAATGAATTAGTCTATGTAGTCAATAGTTTTGTTATGGATTTAAAATATCACACTATCTAAAGTTCAATGGTGTGAATCGAATATACAAACTACTATAGCAAGAACTGAAGAATATTCAGAATTATATAAACGATTGTTAACTTATGATATGCAAATTAATGATGTGAGAATTATACTGGATGCACATGATTTTGCTTTAAATAATAAAATCTCAATGGATTTCATAACATTCGATAAAAATTGTTTTATGGGAGCTTATTCGGAAAAACTATCGTTTAATGAGGTTAAAGGTGTGGATTCATTTTAAATTCCATCCTACTACAATTCCCTTCAGACCAAAGTTGACTAACTCATTAAGATTTATTCTAGGTAGACTAGTACCACCACTAATAACATCCTGAGTAACCTTCAATCCGTAACCCAGTACCACTAGAAGAACTATCAACGAGGTAGTCTTCAATAGTCCACCAACATTATTGGTTATACATTCAAATAGTAAAAACTGGGCAAACACGTATATGAAGAATATTTTATTACCCAATAAATATCTAACNNATGCTTTAATGTTTGTTTAACACTAGTAAAATACTTTATTCATATTCTTTTGAAAATAGTTACTAGTTCAATATATTTTCCGTTCAGCTTTATTTTCTGGTTTCGTATTATACGAATATTTTTCTCAGTATTTTATTTCGTTATATCAGGCTATAACGAAGAGGAAATCCATACATAACATCATCCACAGTACAATATCTCAGATTAACTACCCATTTACATTACCTACTTTTAACATTGTTGATAAGATAACTTACCCAAATTACTTTACAAGATTTTTATAGAAGAAAGAAAACTACTCTTCATTATTATTTCTTCCTCTGCGTCTTTGCATATATTCTCTGCCTTTTTTAACACCGTAACCAGCCATGACGCCACCAGCTA
>MUZZ01000298.1:0-183 GCA_003266075.1 Methanosphaera sp. rholeuAM74 | reverse complement strand
CCTGTCTTAACTTATCATATTTTGCACGTTTTCTGTCATCAGAAAGAACTATATACGCATCATTAATGTACTTAAATTTTTTACTGTCAGCCTTGACTTGACTGATAGCAGTCCTATATGATTTTTTTATTATTTTCTTATCAGCATCTTCATCAATATCTAAAAAAGCATAATAATCTGGAA
>MUZZ01000135.1 GCA_003266075.1 Methanosphaera sp. rholeuAM74 | reverse complement strand
CCAATATTTGATATGTTGATCTTAACTGTGCTTGCATTGTTTATTAAAAGTTCATCCTCAATTATGACTCCTTCAACGTTCAAGTCAGGAAACTTAGTGTAGATGGCTTGATAGTTTTCATTGTACCTGTTATCCTTCTTGGATACCTCCGTAACAATATTTTCAGCGTCCACGACTACATTCAAGTCCACATCCTCTGCGGCACTTGTATAATTGAATTTGAATGTTACACTTGTTTCTTGCATTGAACTTAGGTTAGTCACGTTCTGTGTGTATGTGTCGTTTCCCACAGTCAATGTTACGTTGAAACTGTTAGCATTTCTTGTTCCAGTATTTTCCAAGTCAACTACGACCTCATTTTCCTGGTCTAGGAATATGGAATTGTTGTAGTCATAGTTGTTAGGATTTATCTTCACGTTCCTGATACTTAAATCTGGTGACATCTCGGAATTGTAGAACTTGACCTGCATGGTTGCGAATATAATCTTGAAGTAGGCTGCACTTGCTGAACGCTGGTATGTTAATGTATTGTCTGCTGCTCTTTTGTAGCTTCTTGTAACGTTCCACGTGGATATACCATCATATCCTCCCTGTGGGGGAGTGCTTTCAAGAGCCTTGTTGTTGAACTTGTATACCCCATTTTGGCTTGCAAGGTAATATGATTTTAGTTCTGCATCATATACTCTTGAACCAGAGTAGACTCCCTTGAACGTCGTTGAACCGACATATCCGTCGTCGATGTTGGCTACGTCATGACCAAGATTTATCGTATAATAATATGTGTCATAGTCGCCGTCATCATATGCTACAAGTAGTGTGGCTAACTTTATCTTAGGATCTCCACCAAGGGATTCGTTGGCATTTACCATTTCAAGGCTGAGGTAGTTTCCACTAACCTTAACGTTATCTGTAACATTTAAGTGGATGAGGTAGTCACTTGTTACACGTGATATGTTCTCATCAATCACACTTTTACCAACAGAATGGTCGTACCTACAGCTCAAGGTTTTATTCACGTATGTTATGCCGTTAAACTCTAGTGTCATGTTTATTGGGTAGTCCACAGCCATGTTTGTCATGTAGACTCCTATAATTAGGTGTGCTGATTGTATCTTAGCATTTGATGGTAATGGCTTGTAGACGTAGGTCAAGTTGCTGTCATTGAATTGTGTCTTTATTTTTTTCTGTGTAGGAGTTTGTGTGTTTGTCTGTGAATCTCCACTACTTTGATCATTGTCTTTTTGGGTGTTGGTTTGCTCGTTGTTGATAGTATTCGAGTAGTCTACGTTCACCTTGTGGTCATCGTATCCGAAGTATGAGTCTGAGTATAAGCCACCACTCACGGTTCCCTCTTCGATGGTTGTCAGGTTTTCCCCAGTATAGTAACTGTCAGCTGACACGCAGTTGATACAAATTATAGTGGTTATTATTATGAAGAGTATAGCTACTTTCTTATAATTACATGATTTCGTTATATCACTCTCCGTGTGCTAATTGTCAATCATCACTAGTTTGCCCGTTTCGGGGTCTTTATATACGCTTCCTACACGTGAGTATCCAGAGCCTGCAGAGTCTCCTTGTTCTATTTCGTTAGGTATTTCTGTTCCCTGTGTGACGTTAACCATTTCACTTTGGGCTGTGGTCTGCTGTGTTGGTGATTCCTTTGAAACGTCCATTACTCCAGTCGATGTGATTGCAAGTATGAGAAATCCCACTGCTAGTACTAGCATTATGTCGACCATGTTTACTAGACTGCTCATAGGATTGTTATCCTCGTCATCGTCATCTATAAATGATGAACTATTCTTTCTTAGCATATTCGACCTCCATTATTGCATCACTAATGGTGTAGATTAGACCAATATCCTTCTTGTACCATGATTTTCTTAGCTTTGAAATCACGTATGATACGAGGGATATGCTCAGTCCCACGGTGGTGGTGTTGAATGCTATGATTAGCTGTGCTGATAGTGTTGCAACATCTCCACTACCAAGGGATGCAAGACCAGGTCCTAGTGGTATAAGTGTTCCAAGCAGTCCACATCCAGAGCTTACCCTAGATATTATATCAGTTTTTCTGACAGTTTGTGCTAGAGTGTATTCCTGGTCTTCGATGATTTCTCGTACGTATGATTCTCTGGTATTCTTACCTAGATGGGCAGTATTTGCGATTTTTACTAGTATGTCCTTGTATTGCTGGTTTAGGTTGCTGTGATTTATGATGTATGCTATCTGGTCTGATGAATTAGTGTTTGCTATGTTGTTAATTATTCCATCTAATTCCTTTTGACTTATCTTCGATCTATTGGAATATTCTGCTATCAGTGAACCTATCTGTATCAAGACTAGTAAGAGAAATACTAGTAGTAATATCAGGACGGGTATTAATAGACTTTCTGCCACTACGTTGAGTATAGTGGTTATTATTCCAGTAGGTGTTATTATTGCCATATTATTTTTCTCCTATTATTATAACTCGTTGGAGTATTGTGTTTTCCTCTTATACAATATTGATATTGCAATTATTATTCCCATTACTATTGCAACCATTATCAGGTTGTATGGTATGCTCACGGCAAAGCCTTCATAGTCTTCTGTTAGCACCCTACTTAGTGTTGGTAGGATAGTCATAGCTATCAAGAAATATAATCCGACAAATATCATGAAGTTGCCGAGTACTATTGGGTATGGTCGGTTAATTTTCTTAACAACAGTATCTGATAGTAAGTAGAATACCACTATAAGTATCATTAGTAATGTTGCAGAGATTGTTCCCAGAAATACTGATGATATGCTCACAATTGGTGCAACCACTATTATTGAACCTACCACTGCCCCTATACAGCATGGGCAGGGTACTATCAACGCTAATGATGTTGCAGTTGCATGATTTTTATGGGTTTGTTTCCAGTCATGAACAGTATGAATTCCAGTTAGTAATATTATAACTGCCATTAATCCGAATATGATGCTACTGTAACTGTATATCGAGTTGTATAGTAGGTCGACGTATGGTTCACATAGCTTTGATAATACTATTATGCATATGCCGTTTATTGTTGTTATTAAAGCCATCTGTTTTTTTGTTAAGCCTGCAAATCCCATAGCTAATCCTATCTTAACCCCGAATACTAGAACTGCTGAGAACACTCCTAATTGCCATAATGTTTCTAACATATTCCACCTCCACGTATTTTACTAACCATTTAGTATCATATCACGGTTAATAATGAAACTAGTTTGTCTTAAATAATATTTATAACTATCAAAAGTATTACTATAAGCTATTAAATTTAGAAAAAAATAATACAATTCACAAAATAAAAAAAGATAAAAGGGATTTAAATCCCATAGAAAAAAAAAAATTAAGCGACAGTTAACGTTGAATCACATTCTAACTTACAAGAGCCTTCAGTATAAACAGCCTTAACAGAGTATTCACCAGTTTTATACGTTTTAGGGATAGTGTATGTGAATGTAGCTACACCATTTTCAACTTTAGCGTAGATTTTACCGTCAACAGCTTTAACAGTCTTACCGTTGACTTTTAGAACGACTTTTCCACCATCAACGTTATCCACATTAACTGTAATAGTAACTGTTTCACCAGCACTGCCACTTACACTCTCAACAGATATGCTAGGACCAGCTGGAGTGTCGCCACCAGATTCATTACCTTCGATGATTGAAGGACTTACAATGTCACTATGACTAGTGGTGAAGTTTTTGTTTCCAACGTAAACTGCTTCAATACTGGTTTCTTCGTCCCATGTGTTAGTGTTATTAAAGTCCTCTAGAACAGCACTTCCATCACTCACACTTGCATATAAGATTCTACCATTAGAATCACGTAGAACCTTACCATTTACTTTGAAGTATACTTTGCCCTCATTCAC
>MUZZ01000271.1:1327-3139 GCA_003266075.1 Methanosphaera sp. rholeuAM74 | reverse complement strand
TATTCTATTGTTCCATCTTCTTTTTCTAATGGTATTTCTATTATTCTAAGAGGTATTCTTCCTTTTTTCAGGTATTTTTCTTTGAGTTCTTGGTTATCCATATTTTTTAAGCGACCTTTAGTCATGTTAGCCATTATATTTTCATCTTTTCCTCTGAGATTTTTTCGTTCTGTTTTGAATGTGGATTCTTTTAAACGTATTATGAAATATGATTTATATTCTAATAGGGTTATAATTAATTCTAGTGCATCATATCCTCTATCTCCCATGAATATACTTTCATTTAAATTTATTATATTATTTAATTCAGTTATTTGATTTGCAGCTATTTTGGGTTCACTACTCTTTGTTACTGTTATATCAGCACTAAGAACCATATTAGTTAATGTATCAGTGATGCAAGCTATTCTTGCTCGTGGTACTATGTTTTTTGCATCTGGTTTAGACTTAATTCCATATTTTTCTTTGGTAGTTGTATGATTAGATAGTGTGATGATTGAAGAATCTCCAGCAAGTAATGTTTTTCCATTATATTTATGTAAATAAGTTAATTGACTATATACATTATGAACTAGTTTCATATTTTCATCTTTAAATACTTCTGGACATAATTGTTGTCTTCTTTGACAAAAAGCAGAGCCTGTAACACTTTCAAACCAATTATCATTTATTCTTTTGATGAAACTTTTAGCTTCTGAATTGATGTTAGATCCACCAATATTCAATATCATCCCTGCAACATTCGCAGGACTTAATTTTTTAACATATTCGAAGCTGTTTTCATTAACATAATACTCTTCACCAATATTTCGTAAATCACTTAATGCATTAGAAACAATAAACTTAGAAAACATATAAAACACTACCCCACCACATATATATTACTTAATGTTTTTTATAGATGTTTGTTTGCAAAAAAAATAATAGTAATTAATCAAAGCAATATGCCAAAATAGGATTATTAAAAGTTATAACATAATTATACATTTTATTTTGGTATAACTATTTTATTTTTACATTTATAATCTAGTTTTTGAGTTAAGATCACCCATACTTGCTTCATGCTATATTCAACATTAAACTCATTTAATATTAAATCATGAACTTGATCAGTAGTAATCTCATCATACCCTTGAATCATTTCATCTAATTTAACTAAATCATCTTTAGATAATTTTTCAGGTCTTCCACCCTCATAATTAGGTTTTAAACCTTCAATACCCTCAGATTCACATATTTTAGCCCATCGATGAATAGTCTGATAAGATTTACCCATTTTATATGCAACCATATCATATGAATAACCTTCAGACAATAATTTCATAGCATATAACCGTTCATAAATCCTATGAGGGATAACATATTCGTGTATAGCTTCTTTTAACTCAGATTTAGACATATTACTAAAAATATTAATTTTAGTTTTGCCTACCATATATAATAATATATATTACATTACTTATAAACATTTCGTAAAATAATATTTAAAACAAAAAAATACAACACCACTCAACTTAATAGCATTGAGCTCAGAAAGTTGTGCGACAATCAACTAATCATGTGAAATCCACGTGTTATTAGCTAATAAATTAAACAAAACCAGATAGAACTATACCGAATATCATAAAAAGCAGCAAATACTACTTGAAAAGTCCTGAAACGGAAGTGATGCACGCAACTCCAGAAATAAAAAAAAGAATAATATGGGGGTTAAGGGTAGTAGAGCAGATCAAACTACTCTACAGTTAAAGTCGCATCAGCCTCCAACCTAGTGGCACCACTAGTGTAGACAGCCTTAATAGTGTAATCACC
>MUZZ01000271.1:0-1273 GCA_003266075.1 Methanosphaera sp. rholeuAM74 | reverse complement strand
TACTTCTTCTCCTGCTGTTGCTGTGGTGTCTGCTACAGAGAATTCTGTTTGGCTTGTTTCTGGTGTCGTGATTGATGGGTTGACAGTATTACTTGTTACTTGTGGTATTTCATCATTTCCTGTGAACACTGCCTCTAGTTCTGTGTCTTCATTCCATGTTTTAGGTACTTGGTAGTCTAGTGTTGCGGTGTTGTCTGTAACGTCCGCATACAGTATTCTGCCGGTGTTTACGTCTCTGAGGATTTTACCGTTTACTTTGAAGTAGACACGTCCATCGTTTACTTCCATCTCTGTGTCATCAGTTATGAGTGTAATCTGTGCTGTTATCTGTGCTGTCTCACCTATAGTTGCTGTTATTGGTTCTAACGTGAAGTTTAGTGTGCTTGCCTGTATGATTGCTGATTTTATGGTTTGGCTGATTGTTGGTTGGATTGTTATTAACATGTTTTCTGTTGTTGTTGGTGTGATTGTGAATTCTAGTGTGTTTACTGTGTCTACTAGTTCATCGTTTATGTACACTTGGAATTTGTTTTGTTCTAGTATGTCTTCGTCGTAGTATTCTGGGTTCTTTAAGGTGTATGTTCCTGTGATGGTTATTGGTTCTCCAGTATAGATTTTATTTGGAACGTTTAGTATTAGATTATCAGTACTTAATGCATTTTCATAGGTGTTGTTGTAGATTTTATAGGTTTCTGAAAAATTTGAATCGATATATTCACATGTAATTCTTGCTCGATTTACAAATTTGTTGTCATGTATTTCAATGATATTGCTAATGGTTCCATAATTATCTTGACTATTATAACCCTTCTGATTTAATAATATAGTTAATCCGGTTCCGTTTGTGAATGTATTGTTATATACATTTACATCCATTTCAGTACGGATAGTCGTTGCATCAAAAATATTTGATGCTAATGTATTATTTCTTCTTCTTTCCTTAATGTCGGCAGATAATCGTATGTTGCTTTTGTTAAATACTGATTTTTCTAGTGTGGTGTTTGCTTTACTGTATATTGTTGTGTCTTCTATGATACATTCAGAAATATTGGCTGTAATGTTTATTGGAAACGTATACCAATTAAGATCCAGTAGTATTGATCCGACTGGTATTTCTCCTCCACCGAGATATATGTTTCTGTTTATAGTGTTTTGTGTGATGTTACTTCTGTAAATGTTTACGTTTATTGTAGTTTCTGCTTGTTTTGTATTTATTAGGTATATTGCTTCTCCAGTTTCTACTGCTTGGTTGTTATGTATTATGGAGTTATCT
>MUZZ01000189.1 GCA_003266075.1 Methanosphaera sp. rholeuAM74 | reverse complement strand
TCTACAAGATGGGGAGGTTCAATAGAAATGTCATGAATTTTTCTTCAATATTTTCATCCTTCCATTTTTTAAGATTTATTAACATAACCCCTGCATTGATGTAATCATCATCCTCATCTAATCCTATTGCTTTCTTATATACTTCAGGCATCAGATCAAGTACTCCTGCACACATGTAATTATCAATATCTTCATGCCATAACTGACTTACTGATTCTGTTATAATTGAATCGCAGTCAAGATAGAGAACCTTATCCAGGTGCGGAAGTAATGTTGCAAGAAATAGCCGTGAATAAGTAGAAACTGTTATATCAGACATAGAATTATCAACATAGCCATTTAAATAATCTAGTATAGTGTTTACTTCAACAAATTTAACGGACTTTTTATCATACTTCTCGACGATTTTAATAATGTTATCCTTATTTTCTGAAGAGATGTTATTGCTTAATATGTAAACATCAATATTTTCATCACTATTATTATACATTAATGAATTTAAGGACACCATTAATTGTATAGCATAATTATCATCCGAGGAAAAAACAACATTAATCATTCATACACCACTATATAGTACCATTTTATGGGGGAAACTGTTTTTCAGTCTAATTTATCGGGAATTGGATTCTATAAACCCATAATTTGTTATCTTATTAGTTATCTGTGAAGATATGAATTTCAACCCATTTACAGATACTAATACTGTCTAATTATCTATATATTCATATGAAAATAAATATTTCTCCATGGGGTTATGATTTGCTTACAAAAACTTTGAATAAATATGAAATTTTCATCAAAGTAAGTGGTTAACACAAATAAGATTTATCATATGACAAGCCATAATTAATGGCAAATTGTATGAACTGAGGATATTCCTGGATGATAAGAACTACAGTAGCATAATCAGACACAACAGAGTATTTTTTTAAAAGAAAAAATAATTAAATCTGTAAAAAATAATATGGATAAAAAACATATAAATTAACATTGACACTTAAAGGTAATAAAACATGGCATACGATATAAAAGATATTAAATTAGCACCAGAAGGTGAAAAGAAGATTAGATGGGTACAACAACACATGCCCGTACTCGAAACTATAAAAAAACAGTTTGAAGAAGAACAGCCATTCAAGGGGCTTACCATTGCTTCATGCCTCCACCTTGAACCTAAAACCATTAACCTAGGATTAACCCTACAAGCTGGTGGAGCAGAAGTAGTTATGACCGGATGCAACCCACTATCCACCCAGGATGACGCAACAGCAGCTGGAGCAAAGATGGGACTCAACATGTATGGATGGACTGGCCAATCTAATGAGGAGTACTATGAACAATTAAACAAGGTACTTGACTACGAACCAGACATAGTCATCGATGATGGTGCAGATCTAATATTCATGATACATAAACAGAGACCAGAACTACTAGAAAAGCTACGTGGTGGATGTGAAGAAACAACTACTGGTATTCACAGGCTAAAGGCAATGCACGATGATGGAGCATTGAAGATGCCAGTAATTGCTGTTAATGACTCATACATGAAGTACTTATTTGATAACAGGTATGGAACAGGGCAATCCACATTCGACTCCATTATGGGTACGACCAACTCCGTTATTGCAGGTCAGACAGTTGTAACCTGTGGTTATGGATGGTGTGGTAGGGGAATTGCTATGAGAGCATCAGGATTAGGTGCAAACGTCATAGTCACAGAAGTAGACCCTATAAGAGCATTAGAGGCTAAGATGGATGGATACAGGGTTATGCCTGTTAGAAAGGCCGTTATGGAAGCAGACTTCGTGATTACTGCTACGGGTAATAAGGACATAAT
>MUZZ01000090.1:2502-3237 GCA_003266075.1 Methanosphaera sp. rholeuAM74 | reverse complement strand
ACTCTTTTTGATATACATATTATCACCAATCTAAAAATTTAACAAAAAACATTTAGAAAAGATTATCTATTTAATAGGATATAACTAACAAGTATACAAAGAAATTACTTGGAGGAAAAATTATATGAATAAGAGACTATTAATAGTTTTCATAATTACCTGCATAACCATATCCTCATTATTTGCAGTATCAGCATTTACAGCTGAAGAAGAGAAAATCTTAGAATCCAAATATGATTTTTATCCATCAACATTCATATTCGAGTACAATGGATATAACACGACAAATTATAATGGAGATACAGGTTTAAAAGGAGCATACGTGGATAACACGGTAGATAACATGACATACTTTGTACCAGTAGAGTATGTGCGAACATTTGCATGGCTAACCAAAAACACTTTCACACCAGATGACCACATAGACGTAAAACACAGTCTAATAGTAGAAAATCGTTCCTATGACTGCATACTACTCGGCATGTTCAACAAGGATGGCTCAGAAATACCTAAACTAGACGTTAAATCCAAGGACTTGACAAAAGAACAGAGATCATACTTTGATAATTACGACCAGTCAAGAGAAGAATATTATCAAGAACAAAACCAGTACGCACTAGAAGACATGGAAGACTCACTCTCAAGAGCAAACAGTCGCAATTCCAAGGATCACAAAAGTCACTACGGCTTTTATTATGGAACAAACGGTCGTGGACTAGTATACACACCATAAAC
>MUZZ01000090.1:0-2413 GCA_003266075.1 Methanosphaera sp. rholeuAM74 | reverse complement strand
GCCTGCAAACGTGAACTCATTGAAATACTCCCAGTACATTAGGCATGAAGAATCCATTGGAATTCATATGATTATCTATTCTCCAACATATTTTAGCAAATATTAAATTTTTCAAACAACATAAATATGCAATATGAAATACCAAGAGAAGTTGCCACTACTGATTCCAGCTATAATAACATTCATAATAGCACTAATTTTAATATATAAGTACACCTACCCTATTTCATGGGATGTATACTATCACATACACATGGCAAACCTGTACGCTGATAACGGATTAGTATTCTGGGATTACCAGACAGTAGCCCCAAAGGGCAGACTGATAATGTATCCACCACTATTTCACTTAGTATTCGCAGCAATACATAACCTAACCAGTATAAGCACATTCCAACTGATGAGAATCTCCCAGCCAGTAATGGCATTCATGTCAATACTACTAATTACCTATTCATCATATAAAATCACGGACACAAAAACAGGGTTAATCACGGGATTTATGGCAATGACCTGTTTTGTAACATTCAACCGTTCAGTGATAGCTACACCAGCAACACTAGCACTGGCACTATCACTAACAGCAATTGTATACTATTACCATGCAACAGAGGATAACTCCATAAAGGACTACATCATATCGGCACTAATAATGGCATTAATATCAAACCTTCACATGGCAACAGCAATACTGACAGTAGCCGTAACAGCATTATACACACTAATACTGATACTTAAGAGGCAAATCCATTGGAGGAATCTGCTGATATTCCTAGTAACACTAATAGTAACTGCACTACCATGGTGGCTATACATCACAATAAACTACCAACTAGTATTCAACAGCATAAAAGGAAGCTACTTGTCTGTCACATGGTTCTTATTCAAATACTATGGATTAATACCATTAACGTTCACAATCATAGGTTACTACACGTTATACAAGAAGCGGAGCAATAAATCCGTCCTCCTTGTAGTGTGGACACTAGCATTAATACTGCTAAGTCAGGTAACGCTACTAGGATTTAACACGGTATCAGTCAGGATACTGGAGGTGGCAAGTTATCCACTAATAATTGTGGCAGCAATCGGTTTTACAGCTATCTTAAACTCCATCAACAACGTGAAATACAGGAGGATACTATTAGTAGTGTTTATTGCATATGCCTCAATACAGGCAGTAAACTACACTGACTCATACACTCCGGATGTTATAGCACCACAGGACAATCCCGGGCTTATAATGCCATACAACGTCCACCAATCCACTAACCCCAAGGACACACTACTAAAGCCGTCAATAATATCGTTAAGATATTCAGACCAACAGCTAGCACAGGACAGGCATGATGTGATGGAGTACTTCAAGGGTATAAACGATACTAAAACCGTTGTATGCGAGGATGCGATAATGGACACCATAATAGCCTCGTCAACAAATATGCCGGTAATATATGGTGGATTCACAGAGTCAATACCGGAGTACGTGACTGACCCAGTACACATAGTGCATAATATGTCCACATACAATGAACTGGAGAATTTAAACATAGGCTACATACTACTAAAGGCTGACACACCAACACCATACTATGCACAGCTAATCCACGAAAACAACAACTACAAGATATGCAAGATAAGGGAGTCCAACGATGAAACTCAAAATTAAGCTCTTAATACTGGCCGTAATACTACTTACACTCACCATACTAGTATACAATGACTATAATATACAAGGCATCGACACACATGAGGATACGATAATAGTATCAATGTGTACGGGGGATATGAGGGCATTAGAGACAGGAATATCAGTGTACGCCGGATACAATCACATACCATTAATACTCACGGATAGAACCATGCCACCACAACTATCGGATTGGATAGGTGGATACGTCAAACAAAACAACATAAAGCACATAATAATCGTAGGACCAGTGGATGCAAAACAATTACTCCAACTACAACTACTGGGGGTGGAAGTAAAACAGGTTAATGGCAACTCCATTGCAGATATACTCACAAAGATAGCTGAAAACACATCAGACAAAAACAATGACACAGTAATATTCACTTCAAGCGACCCCACAGCGGGAATGCTCGGAGCATATACTAAAACGCCGGTATTTATAACGGCAACAAACAGTACCTACACATCAGCTAACAGCCTAGACGATGAATATGCACAATACCTGGAAAAACATAATATAAAAAACATCATAATAGTCGGAAGCCTACCAGAAGAGTTAGTAAATCAGTTAAAAGAGTATAATGCCACTATAACCACTATAACAGGTAAGGACACACTGGAAGTGAGCATGAACGTTAACAATTACCTTCGAAGTGCCGGGTACCTGGAAAACACGTCAACAGCATACTATGGCTACTTCGGAGAACTGCCAACAATAAC
>MUZZ01000065.1:4288-5208 GCA_003266075.1 Methanosphaera sp. rholeuAM74 | reverse complement strand
TAATATTTTCTTTCCTATTAATTTTATTGGTAAAAAAAAGACAGTATATTATAATATATATCCAAAAAAAAGTTCTTTTTTAATAATATGATTTTCATACTTTATATATTTAACTAAGTATTTTGTATATTGAATACTTGTTTTAGACATATGTTGCAAGTGTAAAAATAGTGTTCTTTTTGTGGTAATAATTGTTAAATTTAGAATTGTTTCTATTTTAACGAGCCCGGGGGGATTTGAACCCCCGATCTTGGGATCCGAAGTCCCACGTCATAATCCTGGCTAGACTACGAGCCCTCATCCATATTTATCATTGTTGGATGTATGTTATTATATTTGTATTGGGCTATATATTAGTTTAACTTATTGCTTCATGTTTTTGTGTTATGTTTTATATTTTTTTTTGGATTTTTTTTAGTGCGTGTTTTTTGGGATATAAAACTATGAATTATATTCAAGTAATACAATGGACTCTAATATTTTTAATTAAAAAGTTATGCTTGTTGTCTGTTTATATAAATCTATAAAACGTATAATATTACCTGATGTATTTATGATTCAAAGACCTCTCTTTTAAACATTTTTGTGTTTATTGTGATTTTATTATATGATGATATTTTATATTGAATCTTTTTAAACATTTAAAGTTATCTCTTATTAATGCTGTTAAATACTTTTCATATGTTGACTTCATATTATTCCTAATGTTTATATATCTTGATTAACAAAGGATATACCACGGCTAAATAATGGATTAATTGGTTATGATTGTTGTTTATTCAATTTAAAGTGTTTAAATTTAAAATTTATCTATTATTTTAGTAAAATCACTTGTTTATTTAAAAACATTTTGTGATATCTTAAAATAATGTATATTTTAAAAAAGCGTTTAAATTCTTTTAATTTTTCTTAAATAACAT
>MUZZ01000065.1:3870-4267 GCA_003266075.1 Methanosphaera sp. rholeuAM74 | reverse complement strand
TTTTTGAGATAAATTACCATTATTTTATTCATAAACCATAATAGGTTAGATAAATAATACAATTTATCTTAATGACTAGAATACATAATTCATATTTAGCTATTTTAAACTGTTGAGATGTACCTAAAACAATTTAAAATTATAAGAAAATGTTTAATAAAGGGGTCTAAAATGACAACAAATATGAAACATGTTCTTATATTGCTTGTTACAGTGCTAATCATCCTAACTGGATTGACAATGGTGTCGGCAGTTGAGGATGGCAACATTTCACAGGTAATAAAGGACACAAATAAATTATCCACACCCTCCAACTATGATGTGGATAATGTGGTACAATCCGATGTGACAACTGCCACATCGGAGGCAAACGTAGAAAAAATAACAAACACAAGTG
>MUZZ01000065.1:2962-3849 GCA_003266075.1 Methanosphaera sp. rholeuAM74 | reverse complement strand
GAAGTTCAACAGTATCGTGGAGTAGATAATTATCTAACAATTAATCTAAGCCCAACAGGAACGTTTGTTGCAGATCGCACTATACAAATTGATATATGGAATGCAGCACAGAACGTTATTATTAATGGTAATGGTCAAACAATAGATGCAAATGGAATGCAACTATTTCTTGTTGATCAACAAACTTATGTCAGTCTTAATAATCTTATAATAACTAATGGTGGAGATTATGGTACTGATTCATCTGTTATAAAAAGTAACGGAAACAATCGTGAATTTATAGTGAACAATTGTTCTTTTGTTAATAACAATGCAGATCACGTATTTCTTCTAGAATCGACTAGTACAATAAATGTAACTCATAGTTATTTTGGATATAATAATGGTAATGAAGGTTCAGTATTTAAACTAGCAAGTAATTCAAAGGCTTATGTTTCCAATAACACTTTTGAAAAGAACACTGCATCCGATATTGGTGCAGTAATGTTTTTACATTCAGCGGAAGTACACTTTGAAGATAACTTAGTTATTAACAATAGTGCTGAACGAGCTGCAGTATTTGCTTTTCAAAGTTCTAATGCTAACAGCATGTTTAGAAATAACATTATCGAATACAACACAGCAAAGCATAACGGAGCAATTGTGGACGTACTTGATGGTGGATTGAACGCTGTATTGGAAAATAACACCATTAAATATAATTATTTACCTGATTCCGAAGCTCGTGATATGGAAGAAGATTGTTTGTTCTTTGTCCGTGGAGGAGATTTAACCTTAATTGGAAATGATATCTCCGAAAACATTGGATACGGAACATCATGTATGTTTAATGTAAACGGTCATTTATACATGTATAACAACACAGTATGCAATAACCACTTTGAAGG
>MUZZ01000065.1:0-2884 GCA_003266075.1 Methanosphaera sp. rholeuAM74 | reverse complement strand
ATTTTAACAATAACACGGTTATTCCACAAGATAGCCAGGATAATACATATATTGATATACTATTTAGTGATTTTATCAGGGATTGGCAGGGAAACATATTGAATTTTTACACAGTATATAACAACACATATACAAATAACGCATTAAATGTTTCACAACCTACCGTAAGTAGATCCTCAGACAATGAAAATGGATATATTAATGTTACAGTCACTCTTAGGGATGTTTATAACTCTACAGTAACTAATGGTACTATAAGGGTAACTACTCCTTTGGGTGACCTAATAGGTGATTTCCCATTAGTAAATGGCACATGTAACATCACAATACCATTGGAAGAGATAAGTCCTTATAGTGTTGATGATTTATTAGTTGGATACATCTCTGATTATAAACATTATCAAAATTATAGGAGACACTCACTCAGTGTTAATGCTGATCCTAAGATTCAAAGGGTTGGACATAATGTAAAGATATTTGGTACATATGAATCATATGAACGAATGGTTACAGTTAATATAACTGGTGGAGACTCCAGTATCAATGAAAGAGTAAGTTTATACCTTTCAGATAATGGACAACCAGGTGAACTAGTAAAAAGATATATTGAACTTGATAATTCTGGAACAGCTACAGTAACAATTTCTGCTACAATGGATCAGGTAAATAACTGGGAAGACCTTAAATTCATAGCATTATATGATAATATTGAAAATGGTCCAACATTAAATGCAACAGCAACAGGTGCAACAAGTGGAGCAGAAGGCAAAACAATTTATCTAAAGATTGGTTCAGATATCGTGCAGACTACAACTGATGTTAATGGTTTCTATGAATATGACCGTGAAGCTATTAATGTAGGTGAAATAAAAGTATTAGCTTATACAGAAAGTGACAGTGCTACAACATCTTACTTTGTGACAAAAGCATCAATAAATGTCACAGCAGTCCCTGAGGTAGACAGATTAAATGATCATGTAAAAATATATGGATACCTTGATTATGTTGGAAATGTAACATTCCATGTAAGAATAACAAATGCATCAGATAATAATCATCTTGTAAACGGAGGTTCACTTAACATAACGCTCGGTGAAGGAGAAGATGCAGAACTTCTAGCAAGCAACATCGATGCAGAAGATGGAGAATTTGATGTAACTGTATATATCAGTAACAAGGACATGAACAATCTAACAGCATTACTTGCTGATAATAAATTCCATTTCATATACAATGAAACGGAGAACGGTCCATATAATATTCAAACTGAATATGTCAGTAATCAAACAGTTGAAGGATCAAATGTAACTATTACAATCTTCAACAGGGAATATCATAACACTACTGACGCAGATGGATACTTTGAACTTGATGCAACAGCATTAGAATATGGTAGAACACGTGTTCTAGCTGAATATGAGATACGCGAAAACTTTGAAATATATGACAGGACATATTTCCACGTAATCAAATTAGACTGGGAAGTAGAGCCAAAGGCAGTTAATATTACAACTCCAGTAAAAATCAATGGTAGCTTTGATTATATAGGCTATGTAACATTAAATATAAGTGTATATGATCCTGTACTCGAAGAAAATGTTACAGAATGTACAGTAAACATCACAGATAGTGATGGTCATCTAAGAGGTCGTTATGTACCTGTTGAAAACGGGAAAACAGTATACGATATATACTTAAGTCGTGAAGACAGACAACGTGTAGACAACGGTACATTAACCTTTATAATAACACCTAATGAACATGACTACTATACAACAGATTATAATGTAACAAACATAACCAGTCCATCAAATATCACATTTAACCTTATGATTGATGGAGTAAACCGTACAGTAACAACTGATATTGACGAATACTTTGAAGTAAATTATACTCCAACAAGATATGGAAAAGTACCAGTCATTGCATTCTATGAAGTAGATGAAGACACAGTCTTTAGTAAAAACTTAACATTTAACGTAGTTAAACTAACAGTAGAACCTACACCTGAAAGTGTAGTTTTAGGAGATAACGTAACATTATCTGGTAATCTTGACTATGTAAGTAACGTAACTATTAAAGTAAAAGTAACTACTTCAGAACACTTTGAAGATGACTGGGTGGATGATGGAAGAGTAAACATCACAGTAAACGATGGAACTTCCTACTTAAATGATACAAGAGTACTATTTGGGGAAGCAACAGCTACAATTACATTAACCAATGAAGAATATAATCGTGGAGTAAGTACAAACTTTGCAAATTTCTTCACACTTGCATATAGTGGAGATGATGAAGATACAGCAACGTGTACTTATGAAGTTTTAGGTTATGAAAGTATACTTGGTAAAGAAGTAACATTAAACCTTAACACAACAACACAAACAACAACCGTAACTGTAGATAGAAACGGAGATTATAGTACGACATTAAATACTAGTGATATAACAAGTACTATGGGATCTGATTCAGAAAGAATAGGTACAGTAATAGTAAATGCAAGTCACCTATTTGACAATGCATATCCAATAAATGCAACAAATACATTTGAAATAACACTTGCAAATCAATTACCTACAAATATTACAATAGATGCACCTCAAAATTACACAGTAGGAGAAGCATCAACTGTAACATTCAGATTAGTAAACATAACAGCATTAACTGATTCAAATGTAGATAATCCTGGAATTGCAGATCAAAGACTTACCGTAACAATTACAAACGGTACTCTTGTAGGAACTGTTCCAGAAACTGATGAAAATGGTTATACAACTATAAGCTTTATACCAGAAAGCACAGAGGGTGTTACAATTGTAGTACATTATGATGGAAATGATGATTTCGAAGAATCTACAAACCAAACAACAATACCATCTGATAA
>MUZZ01000162.1:4793-4958 GCA_003266075.1 Methanosphaera sp. rholeuAM74 | reverse complement strand
TAATATGGAGTTTGGATTTGTTATGATTATTAGAGGAAATATTTTGAATGTTTTTACTGATGAGGTTTATCCTGGTGAGATTTATATTGAGCATGGTATTATTCAGTCTATTAAGGAGGTGGATAAGGAGTTTAATGATATTATTGTTCCAGGTTTTATTGATGC
>MUZZ01000162.1:4032-4707 GCA_003266075.1 Methanosphaera sp. rholeuAM74 | reverse complement strand
GTCTTCTAATGATTTTGAGACTAGGAGTGGTGTTATTGGTGTTGATGATCTTGATTGTCTGCTTTCTAGGGATGATTTTGTTGGCTTGAGTGAGGTCTTGGATTATGATGCTGTCATTAATAAGGATGAGGATGTTTTAGATAAAATTTCTCTTGCCCAGAAGTATAATAAGCCTGTTGATGGTTATGCTCCTAATCTTGGCGGTCATGAGTTGCAGGAGTACTTTAAGGCTGGTATTGGATGCGATTCTCTGGTTTCATTTGCCTTTGAGGTTAATGATAGGCGTCGTCTTGGTGTTAAAACTATGATTCGTGAGGGTTCTAATGTTAAGAGGCTTGAGTCTTTGATTAATACTCATGCTGATTTCATTGTTAGTGATGAGCTTAGGTGTGAGGACTTGGTTAGGGGTCATATGAATAACATCCTCCGTAAGGCTGTTGACTTGGGCTTTGACCCATTTGAGGCTATTAGGATGGTTACTTTGAATCCTGCAGAGTATTATGGTATTAATGCTGGTGCTATTGCCCCTAATAGACGTGCTGACTTAGTGTTTATCGATAATTTGGATGATTTCAGGGTTCATCGTGTTGTTATTAATGGTAATACCATATTTAAGAAGCATAAGCTACTTTATAGGGCTAATCCTAAGCCTGTTAATGATTCCATGAATGTTGT
>MUZZ01000162.1:2539-3989 GCA_003266075.1 Methanosphaera sp. rholeuAM74 | reverse complement strand
CTTAATGTGGAGAAGGGCTGTGTTATTCCTTCGGTCTTTGAGGATGTTCTTAAAATTAGTGTTGTTGACCGTTATGGTGGTAACAATATTTCTCATGGCTTTGTGAGGGGTTTTGGTTTGAAGAATGGTGCTATTGCTAGTAGTGTTGCCCATGATTGTCATAATATTGTTGTTGTGGGTACTGATAGTAAGTATATGGCTGAGGCTACTAATGCTATTATTGAAAGTAATGGTGGTCTTGTGGGTGTGTCTAATACGGATAAGCTTGAGTTGTCCTTGCCTATTGCCGGATTGATGAGTGACAGACCTGCCTATAGTATTGCTAAGAGGTCTAATTCCTTGAATCGTTTCGTTTATGATATGGGTTCTAATCTTAGTAAGCCGTTTACTAGCTTGTCTTTTATGTGTTCATCCAGTTTTCCATCTCTTAAGATTACTGATAAGGGTTTATTTGATGTTGATAAGAGGGAGTTTGTGGATGTCATTATTAGTGAAGATTAGATTGGATTTTAGAGGTATTTCTTCATTTGGCTGTTTATGAGTGTTAGGGAGTCTATGTGTTTCTGGTTTCCCTCTTTTATTATGAATTTGGATTCCTTTTTTATTTCTTTTTTTAGTTGTTCTGTTTCTTCTTTTGTCATCATGTTTATTCTTGATATTTTTACTAGTAGTTCTATTATTTTGTTGGTTGATCTGGATATTACTGGTATTTGTGTGTTGTGTTGTTGTATTCTGGTTATTTTTGCCTTTATTATTGTTAGTTGACTTTGTCCATACTGGTTTTTTATTGTTGTGGGGTTCATGTCCTGTTTTTGTGCTTTGATTGTTGTTGTCGCAGTTCGCAGAATGTTGTCTGGAAGGTAGTCCTCCCCTGTTAATTTATCAAACAATGCCTTCGTGTAAACAAGTGGATCTTGTGTAAACTGTATCAGAAATTCATCACTACTTGTGATATTTTTAAGGGTGTTATTATTATAGAGTTTAAGTATAACTTCATCTACATTACGTATACGTATTCCGAAGGGTTTGGTATTTGGACCAGAACCAGAACAAGTAGTAATCAAAACCTCATAGGAAACATTCTCCTCCAAAAAGAAATCATCCAACACCACGAACACAACCCCCCACAAAAAAAATAAGAAAAAATAAAACTAATACTGATAGCGTCTTTCATTCATCCAACGAGTTAAAACACTATAGACAACTACAGCAATCACCACGAACACAATTAACGGCAAAAGCAACTTAAAAAATAAAAATGTCAACGCTAGTGCAATAACTAATGCAAATATAATAATTAATATATCACTTAATTCCATATATAATATATAGACTAACATAATATTTAAGGGATTTCATAACCAAGGAAGTCCGACAATATAGAAAATAAATAATAATGGGAATTAAATATGAGCATTGTAATAATAAACAACAACGGACAATACAATCA
>MUZZ01000162.1:2039-2532 GCA_003266075.1 Methanosphaera sp. rholeuAM74 | reverse complement strand
GGACCATCAATAGAACACATAGGAAACTGTAAACAAATAATTACACAAAGTAACGTACCAATACTGGGAATATGCCTAGGTCACCAGATAATAGCAGAAGTATACGGTGGAAAAACAAGATCAGCAGATATAGAAAGCTACGCACAGATAGATATAAACATAAAAGACAAGACAGGACTATTTGAGGACATGACTGACACTCTCAAGGTATGGGCATCCCACAAGGACGAAGTAGTCACACTACCACCAGAATTCAAGGTACTGGCCGATTCAAACAAATGCTCAATAGAAGCCATGAAACACGAAGCAAAAGAGGTATATGGTATACAATTCCACCCAGAAGTTCAACACACACCTAAAGGTGGACAGATCTTGGAAAACTTCTACAAAATATGTAAAAAAGAGTAAAAAGCGTGTGATTAAAGATGATGATGGACACAGAAGAATTTATAAGAAAATCAATAGAAGATATAAAAGAGGAAGTAAAAGACGA
>MUZZ01000162.1:0-1936 GCA_003266075.1 Methanosphaera sp. rholeuAM74 | reverse complement strand
GAGAGAGAAGCCAAAAAAAGTGGAGCAAAATACTTATTACAGGGAACAATAGCACCAGACTGGATAGAAAGTGAAGGAAAAATCAAGTCACACCACAACCTCACACTACCAGACGGACTAGTACTCGAAATCATAGAACCACTAAGAGAACTATACAAGGACGAAGTAAGACAAGTCGGAAGAAGCCTAGACTTACCAGACGCAATAGTCAACAGGCAGCCATTCCCAGGACCAGGACTAGCAGTAAGAGTACTTGGAGATGTTACAAAAGAAAAACTTGACATCTGCAGGGAAGCAAATGCCATACTAAACAAGCACGTAGAAGAAAGGGGCTTAGACAAAGACTTATGGCAGTACTTCGTGGTACTTACAAACAGCAAGGTCACAGGAGTAAAAGGAGATCAGAGAGACTTCGGATACTTAGTAGTCATAAGGATGGTTCAATCATTTGATGCTATGACAGCGAATGTGCCAGACCTGCCATGGGATTTCCTACATGAAGTATCACAGGAGATAACAGCACAAGTGCCAGAGATAACACACGTATCACTATCACTAAGCAACAAGCCACCAAGCACGATAGAGTTTGAATAAAAACGAAAATAATCACCACCCACCCACATTTTTTAAGAACTAATTCTAGTCAAGGAGATAATATGCACAAATTAACAAACAAACTGATAATATACCGAAACTATGCCGAAAACACGATACTAATACAGTTAAGCAAAGTATTTAGACAATACACAGAAGGAAACTATGATAAAGAAGAACTCACCGAAGAAATCTACAAAGTAATAAACCAGCTACTAGTACTATCAACGGAATACGGATTCAACAAAAACCTATGGCACAACTACATAGCATACATACTAGCAACAACAGAAAACCCATTCACATTAATAAGCGAAAAAAACGATAAAATAACTGGAAGTGTAGAAGAACTCGTAAAACACGACTACAAAATATTCAAACAACTATTCGACTACGACTTCACAAAAATAGAAGAAGACCTAAACATAAACTGCTTCACCATAATAACAAACTATACTGCAGTGCTAAAGAAAGAACAGATATACAACAACGAAGTAAGCAGAAAAGTCAGGAAACTCTCAGAAAAAATAGAGCAAACACAAACACAAGAACAATTATATGATATCATAACCAAGTTCTACACAGATTATGGGGTGGGAAAACTAGGATTGAACAGGGCATTCAAGATATCATCCGAAGAAGAAGAATTACTAACACCCATAACAGCACTAGATGATGTCACGCTAGATGACCTTGTAGGATACCAAGTACAGAAAGAAAAACTGATAGCCAATACGGAAAGTTTCATAAAAGGCAAAACAGCAAACAACGTTTTACTATACGGGGATGCAGGAACAGGAAAATCAACCAGTATCAAGGCAATACTTAACCAATACTATGACAAAGGCCTGAGAATGATAGAAGTCTACAAACATCAGACAAAATATCTTTCAGAAGTAGTCGAAGAGATAAAAAACAGAAACTACAAGTTCATAATATACATGGACGACCTATCATTTGAGGAAACAGAAAGCGAATACAAATACCTCAAGGCATGGATTGAAGGAGGAATAGCAACAAACCCCGACAACATACTAATCTACGCAACATCAAATAGACGCCACTTGATACGAGAAAATTGGAATGAACGAAGTGATACTTCAAGCAAAGAGGATATGTACCACTCCGATACTGTGCGTGAAAAACTCTCATTAGTCGATAGATTCGGAATAACGATAGGCTACTACAAACCACACATGAAGGAATACTTCCAAATAGTAGTGAAATTGGCACAAAAACATCCGGAAATCACGTTGACAGAGGAAGAACTCATAAGTCAGGCAAAGCAGTGGATAGTATCGCATGGAGCTCCATCAGGCAGAACAGCCCAGCAGTTGATAAA
>MUZZ01000288.1 GCA_003266075.1 Methanosphaera sp. rholeuAM74 | reverse complement strand
TGACCGGCACAGCAGTTCTGCTTCTCTCAGAAGACAGCAGCCTCACTCCGAGACAGCTCAAAAACTACATTTATACCAGCAGCGGACAGGATTCATATATGGGAATGCAGAGAGAACCGGGATTCGGTATAGTCAACGCTGACAGAGCTGTGCAGAATCTCCATATGGGCAGTCAGGCAGTATCAGACATAATACTCAACAGGACATATGCCGAAGTCTGCAAGGGAGGCTCCGTCTCTCTGGAATTTGCCGTGCTGCCTGCAGAAGCGGGAAGATCGGCAGACACGGCAGTGTACAGTTCTTCAGATGAAAGCGTTGCAAGCGTCGATCAGTACGGAATGATCACGGGAACAGGAAAAGGTACTGCAGTGATCACCGTCAGCTGCGGAGGCAAAACCGCCGAATGCACAGTAAAAGTCCTGCCTGCGGAAGTAACGAATTTCAGCAAGAGGCCATATACAAAATCCGGATATCTAGAAGAGGATGACCAGACTGCGGTCGTGAAGGAAAATGACTGGGCTGAGTGGGAGTCATTTACTGATGTGTATCAGACAAAAATCAAATCTAAGGAGAAGCTGAAGATAGATCTGACGATGTATGGCATCGGATCTATTCCTTATCTGCAGATAACGAAAAAAGACGGTACGGTAGTTGCCGGCAGGATATGCAGGCAGAGCGGCAGTATAAAGGATATGGCTATGTCTTATACTGCCCCGGAAGCAGGTACTTACCGGATAATGGTGCTGAACAAGCCATACAGCGGCACGGGAAATCAGAGCATCAAGTACAAGCTGACAGTCAACTCGGAGATAAGGGACCTCCCGGATGTAAGTATCAAAAAGCCGGTCAGCGGTAAGAAAGCGGTCACAGTCAGATGGGCAAAGCTCAGCAAAGCCAAGCAAAAGAAAATCTCAAAAATACAGATACAGTACAGCACTTCGGCTGCATTCACATCGGGAACCAATAAGACCGTTTATGCCAGAAACACAGCGTCGTCAAAAAAGATAAGCGGCCTCAGATCAGACAAATACTATTACATCCGCATAAGAGGATATAAGAAAAGCAGCGGCGTAAAGCATTACTCAAAATGGTCAGAAACGAAAAAAGTCAGGACAAAATGAGATTGATCAGACGAATATCTTTTCTGTCTCGATGTATTTGATGAATTTGTTGANNTTGCTGAATAGTGGAGCTCGAGGGTTTCGTTGAATTTGCCTTCGAGCGAGTATTCGTAAAGGTTGCTCTTGTCTTCGGGAGCTTCTTTTTTTAGCATTATTGCAAATCCCTGGGCGAGGTCGAGGAGCAGGCGCTGCTTAGCTATTGATTCTACTGTGGTGATCTTGCGGAATGTCGTTCCTATCGATTCATCTATTATCCTGCTGCAGTATTCGTGATATGA
>MUZZ01000146.1:10023-17555 GCA_003266075.1 Methanosphaera sp. rholeuAM74 | reverse complement strand
AAAAAAAATAATATTGTTTGGTGGGGATTTTAAGTATCAGAAATGAGTCGGATCTTTTTCGTGGATAATCCATGGATTGAAGTTAACCTTTCTATTCTAGTAATCCCCTTATTACTGATGCAAACTCGGATTCCACTATTGTTTTTGCTCCCAGTGTCTTTGAGTGTGCGTCCAGTTCTGTCACGACGTAGTCGTATCCCATCTGTTTTAGTGGCTTTACTAGTCGTGGTCCATCTGTTAGTGCTATTGTGGTGGATGGTATCTCTGTGACCTCCACAGCGTGTGGCACACCCAAGACTATTACCAGGTCTTGTTCATCGTCTTTAAGGTAGTTTAATGCGTTGGAGCCTGTTATAGGGTATTCGTCTAATCCGCCAGTAGTGTAGTCTGCTTTCTTGTAGATTGTGTTGTTTACTTCTACTGCGTGCTGCTTTATGTATGGTAATCCGATTGTTTCATCCGTATTTGCAATGTATAGTGGCTGGTTGTCTGGGTAGTATTTCTGCCAGTTGATTGTCATCATATCAGCAAATAGGTAGCTTGTCTCCTTCTTTGCATTGAGTACTATTGCCACTTTTTTGTTCGCATCCAGTGCATCCAGGATTATCCTTGCTACTTTGACCTTGTTGTCTCCGTAGTCTGGCTGTATGTACTCACCTTTGGCCATTCCCCTCGTTTTTTCCAGTCGTGTTGCCTCTTCGAGCATACGTGATTGTCTTTCCACTTCGTCTTGGCTTATGATTCCACTTTCCTGTGCAGCTTTTAGTGCTAGTATTGCCCCGGTTGTGTTGTCTCCTGAGTCATAGCCCCCATGTGTTTCTACGACTATGATGTTTGCATTGATTTGTGCGTTGCGTGCTGCTTCCTTCATGTTTTCTCCGATGATCATGCTTGCACATGTTCCCACTACTCCTATGTTTTTGGGCTTGAATGTCTCATCTGCCTCTTGTAGTACCTCGATTAGCTTGTCTGTTGCTCCGAATATGAAGTCGTTTTCGTTCATTGCAGTTGTTATTACCCTTATTCCTTCATCCTCCAGTAGTCTTCCTGTTCTGAAACAGCATCCTGCTGGGCCATGCATTACTATCACGTCTACTTGCATGTCCCTCAGCGTGTATAGTGCTGCTGCTATCGGGCTTGGTCTTGGATGTATCATAGCATTTCACCTTTTTTTAGTCTGTATTGTCCGACGCTACTGTATTTTACGTTGGAGAATTTTTCTTCATCGAATAGTGGTAGTGCTGTTATTATCACCTTTTCTATTCTTTCTGGGTCTAGTTCACGGTATTCCGGCGTGTCTGTCATTATTATTATGCAGTCTGCCTCGTATGCCTGTTCTAGTGTTATTTTTTGTGCTCCATGTTCTTCTATTATTTGCTCTGATATCTTGTCATCATGTACCCATACTTCAACGTCTCTTGATACGAAGTCATCTACGAGTATTAGTGATGTGTTGTCTTCCTGAGTTATTAGTTCTTGGTCTTCTGTTATTCCGAGTATGGCTACTGTTGTCTCGAACATTGCCAGGTGCTCTTTTAGGTATAGTTCTTTTTCTGCCATGTATGCCATGTGGTATGCTACGTAGTTGTTTGTGTCCCTGGTAATCTGGGTTAGTGTTGTGCTTTCCCCGTATTCATCGGCTAGTCTGAGTATCTGATTGGAGTCCATTATTACACGGTTTTCGAGTATTGGCTTTGGGTAGGGTATTTGCATGTTTTCGTTGTTGATTATGTCTATTGCTTCTATGAGGTCTATGGTGAGTGCCTCGGATAGTATTGCCAGTTGGTTGGATAGTGCTATTGTGGTGTCCTTGTATGTATTCTTTATCAGCGGTATTGCTTCAGCTGTTTGTATGTGTTTACAGGTTTTTATCTCTTCTGGCATTGATTTGTATAGCTCTACCGTTTCATTCAGTGCTTCCTGGTTTGTTGCGGCTATTATCCTAGTGTTTTGGCTTATCTTGTTTGTGTATGCTATTTTTATGTCTGGTATTAGGTCGTACTCGTCGATTACCTTTTTCATCTTGTAGACTGTTCTTGGTGGTATTTGTGCATCTATCACTACTAGTGTGTCAGTCCTTATTTTGTCACTTAGTTGTCTGCACATCTGTGTGAGGCTTTTTGTATCATACTTTCCTGTCGTGGTGGTGGTTGGTGCGAGTATTATGTTTACCTCGTTGGTGAATATGTCATCGTCACATGTTTTTTCGTACTGTGTTGTCAGGGTGTCTTCGGCATCGTATACTATTATGTCAGAGTTCAGATTCTCGTATTGGGTTAGGTTTGTAGCTATATCCGGATATATTAGTGTTTTCATAGTTTTACCCTTTTATTTGTTTGAGATTATGCTTATTATGTCTGATTGTTTTAGTTCTTGTTCACTTGAGATTTTCATGTGTGTTCTTGCGTCTATTGCGTGCGTGAATCCTTCTCCTATGTCTGTGTGTATGCAGTATGCCATGTCCCTCGGGTTTGACCCCTGTGGTATTAGTAGTCCATCTGGCAGTACGTTGCCCTTGTTGTCTGTGTATTTGTGTTCATCCTCTACCGGGTATACTACTATCTGTTTTAGTATGTCATATACTGCAATGTTCAGTGTTTTCTGTATTCCTGTAGAGCCATACTTTTTAAGGACATTTTCGTCAATGTATTCGAGTGCGTGGAGTTGTTTGTCGGATAATTTTGCACCTTCTATGATAGTAAAATGGTCTTCACCAGAGGTGTAGTTTATCAGTCCAGCCTTTCTTGCATTTACAAGTGCAAGTTCTGACTGAGCACTAGCAGGAACAACCAGGTCATACTTGTCCTGAAGACGCCTAATATTCTTTTCAGCCTGTGGAGAGTCAATCTTATTAGCAACAATAATTATAGGCTTGGACAACTGCAAAAGCCTGTCAAGGAACCTTAAAATATCTTCCTTCTCCCATTTATCATAGTCGTCATCCATTATACGCTCTGCCTCGATAACATCCTCCAACATGACACCAGTACCACTAAGCTGGTCAGCTATAACCTTGGCAAAGTTAAGATGCTCAGACATAACCTTCCTAATCAGCCTAGACCAGTTACGTTCAAGGATAGAGTAAACCCACATCGTAACCTCATTTCTAAGAAAATCAACATCATCCAATGGGTCATGGCTTCCCACATCACAGGGGTTACCCTCCTCATCAGTAGAACCAGAAGCGTCGATGACATGAATCAAAGCCCTTGCCTGACGTAAATCATCCAAAAACTGGTTACCAAGACCCTTTCCCTCATATGCACCAGGCACTAGACCAGCCACGTCAATCAACTCAACCGGAATATACCTGACACCGTCCTCACACTTGCTGGTACGTGGATTACATTCAACACCCAACTCCTTACACGGGCAATCAGCGGTAATATATGCTATTGCCTTGTTAGCATCTATCGTTGTGAATGGATAATTAGCAATTTCTGCCTCAGATAATGTTGCTGAAGCAAAAAATGATGACTTACCCACATTCGGTTTACCTGTTACTGCAATTTGTAGCATTTTAAAACTCCTAAAAAAGTAATCATTCCTCAAAATATTATACTAATATATTTGTAAAACAAAGTATTAAAAAAAAATGGTTAATAAGGGTGGTGATGAATCTATAACACTACTACACACATATAGCCAAAGTCCATATTTCTAGCTTCTTCAAGTGTTACTCTGACAATCTGCTCATCAGCATAGCTTAACTTCTCACATATAACCATTGAGTGCTTCGGATTAAATCCATTATCAATCAAATACTCTGCAAGCTCACTAATATGCCGGTTTGGAAGAATAATATTATCCTTGGACTCATCAATCCTCTCCAATAAGTCGTCAGTAGGAGCCTTACCCCCATGGATGGTTATCAAGTTAGCCGTATCCCATGGAATCTGCAATTTAGCAGCAGCCAACTGGACAGAACTAATACCAGGAACCACGTTCAACTTAGTCTCAGGAGACAACCTCTTAACCGTCTTAAGCATACCCGAAAAGCCCGGATCACCCGTAGACAATACCGTGACAACCAAGCCATCATGCAACCTGTTAACCGCAGTTTGAACCGTCTTCGGAATATCCCTAGGCTGTAAAACCACGAATTCCGCATTCACGTAATCAAACAAGTCCAGTGAACGCTGACTACCCACGAGTACGTCAGAGTTCTCAATCAAATCAACAACACCCAGTGTAAGATATTCCTTTGAACCAGGACCTATCCCCACAATATTTAACTTATCATGCATTTTCACCAAAACCTCATAAAATGTTACATATATAATATAATATTTACAATTAAAAAGAATAAATACTTTACCAAAAAAAGAAAAATAAGAATGAATTAGCCTAAAAATCCATTAAAGGCAGGAAGCAATCCGTAAAGTATTAACAGTAATAGAATCGCCAAAAGTATCCTACTAGTCCAACTCACAATCCTCTCCACCGATTCATCAGATAATTCATGACGTGAAATGAAGTCCAACAAACTGTTAAAGCCTCCACTAATCCAAGAGCGAAGACCACCCGGCATAAAACGTGTATACCTGTTGAGTGTATCATTAAACTCCGCCCGCCTATCAGGACGTATCCTCACGCCTAACAGCTCCTCAAATATTAAACCACCATCCAATGGCTTCATGGGCAGAAGGTTGAACGTACCCACGGCAAAGTTCAGGAAAAACATTAATCTGAAAATCTCCTCAAGCTGTGTTAAAAGCCATGGAATAAAAGTACCATACCTACTTTCTGCCACTGCTGAAACAACCGTATGCGACTTGGTACGTATACCCATATATGACTTGCTGGCATTAGTGGGACTGGAAGATGTGATAAGCGAGTACTCACCCCTATCCGTCACGAAGGTCATGTTATCCCCAATATGAGTACCATTCAATGCTTCAAGATAAGAGGACGTACCATTAACCGTCTTCGAGTTAATCTCATGGATTACCATGCCCTCAGAAAGCACACCCTCCGCTGGGCTGGAAGGCACGACACTAGTAATTTCAACACCATCCGAGGTGTAAATGTTCTCAGATACCATGAAACCCGATATAAGACCTGCAAGAAGAAGAGCTATGATGCATAAAGCAATGTTGAACATCGGCCCAGCACTATAAACCCTAAGCTTACTAATACCATTAGCCCGTGATAATTCATCCTCATTAGGCTCAACAAATGCACCGGGAATTATTGCCAAGAGAAGTAAACCCACCGAATCAATGGATATGCCCTCAACTCTTGCAAGAACACCATGGCCACCCTCATGAACGACCAACACAGTAGCAAGAGCAATAAGGCCCGTAGCAAATGGGATATATATTGGAGAGCCCGGAACATCCACCCCCGGCAGTATCAACGACACAGTAGGAGTCTCGAACATCAACTGTAAAGAAACAATCAAGGATACCAGCATCACAGCCATGAAGACAACAGCAAATGGTATTCCAATGTTAATATACCACTTCCAAAGCCTTGGACAAGCCATGGCAATACGGTCAATCACCTTTTCAAGCCTTTCTGTTTTAAGCATTAATACAATACCCTCAATGCTAATATTAAACCTATCCCGTAGGAGGTATGCGAGAATCCACACCACAACAAAGCCTATTGCATAATACCATAAAACATTCATAACTAATCCCTTTTTTTTAAGCCATCTGCCTTTCTATCGTAGACGTGTTAGCCTCAACAAGCTCGTCCAATGATAAATCAACAATAGTCCTACCAGCATAATCCACCCTGAAACCCCCAGAAACAGTCTCACCAATCACATTATAGGAGACACCTGAATCATCAAGCAATGATGCTACAACATCCAAATCATCCCCAGAAACAGTGACGATAAACCTGCTAAAAGACTCACAATAGAGTGTTTCATCCATAGACAATTCACCAGTAGATGGTATGCCGGATAAATCCACACAAACACCCAGACCAGATTTAATACTCATCAATGCCAATGCAACAAGCAATCCACCCTTGGACACGTCATGAACAGCACCAACACAGCCAGAGCACTTGTCAAGCAAATCATGTATAGCCATTGAAGTTGCAAAGTTTTCGTCGAGTCTGAGCTTTGGAGGATAACCCTGGACGACGCCATGAATATCCTTGTAGAACTGTGAACCATCCAGTTCAGGGTACGTGTTTCCGACAAGCAGTATCTTATCACCAGCAGCCTTGAAGTCCATAGTCTTAATATTAGTATTAGCTACTAATCCCACACAACCAACAATAGGAGAAGGATTAACAGTCACACCCTCAGTTTCATTGTAGAAGCTCACATTTCCGCTGACAAATGCTACGCCAAACTTTCTTGCAACATCACTCATGCCACGGACTGCTTCCTTGAATTGCCAGAAAACCTCGGGTTTTTCAGGATTACCAAAGTTAAGACAATCCACCAATGCAATAGGCCTTGCACCCATGGTTATGGCATTGTTAATTGACTCAAGAACAGCCCCTGCCGCCCCATCATATGGGCTCAGGAGTACATGGGTACTGTTACAGTCTGTACCAATGGTGAACGATGTTTCATCATCCACTTTAATGACTGCAGCGTCATCACCAGGCTTTACCACAGTACGCAGCTGTACTTCATGGTCATACTGTGAGTAAACCCACTTCTTGGAGGTGATATTCTCAGATACGAGCAGCTCCAGCAGTACCTCTTCAGGGTTGGTTTCCTTTATTTCAACTTCCTCTATGATCTTCTCTGGCTGGACTGCCTCACGCTCAATTACCGGTGCATCAGTAAATAAGATGTTAGGAGCGTGGCATATCTCCTCCCCGTTATGCATTACTATGAACTCACGTTCATCAATAATTCTGCCTATAACAGCATGGGAGAGGTCGTGCTTGTCGCAGATGCGTGAAGCTTCATCAACATCACTCGGAGAAATTGCGAAGACCATCCTCTCCTGTGACTCGGATAGCATGATCTCGTATGGCGTCATGTTCTCTTCACGTAGTGGAATCTTTTCCAGGTCGATACATGAACCGTTTCCGCCTTTATCTGCCATCTCGGATAGGCAACACGTTAGTCCTCCACCACCTAGGTCCTTTACTCCGTGAATGTCCAGTGTTTCGAGTAACTCATAGGTTGCCTCCATAACCCTCTTCTTGGTAAATGGATCTGCCACCTGTACAGCTGGCCTGTCCTCTATCTCTGAGTTGCTTGTAAGTTCCTCTGAAGCAAATGTTACCCCGTGTATTCCGTCACGTCCAGTTGTTCCACCCATGAGCAGGTATACATCCCCCACTATTGGTGCTGATCCGTAGACTATTTCATCCTTCCTGACCAGTCCTGCACAGACCACGTTGACCATGGGGTTGTACTGGAAGTTGTCGTCGAACTCTATCTCCCCACCCACGGTGGGAACACCGATACGGTTTCCATAATCGGATATTCCCTTGACCACGTAGTCAAATATGTACTTTGACCTCTGGTTACTCATGTGTCCGAAGCGCAGTGCATCCAAGAGCACTACCGGCCTTGCACCCATGCTTATAATGTCACGGACAATACC
>MUZZ01000146.1:0-10004 GCA_003266075.1 Methanosphaera sp. rholeuAM74 | reverse complement strand
GGTGAGGTTAACTATTCCAGCATCATCCCCCGGACCCAGTATAACGTCTGGCCCGGTTGTGGGAAGATTTCTGAGAACTGGCCTGCTACTTTTATAGGAGCAGTGCTCGGAGAACATGACATCCATCATGCCCAGCTCTAGTTCATTGGCCTTTCTGCCGAGGACTTCCTCGATATATTTTAATTCGTCGCTTGTTAATACCATAAACTCATACCAACCTATTGTCTTATATTTATTCCTAGTTCTTCATCCTCTATCTTCCATTCTTTTGTGTATCCGTCACCTGGAAGGCTGCCGAAGTTTATCTGACTAGTTCTTACCTCATTGGATATGTAACTCGTGTGTGGCTCTACGTATCCGGCAAACTTGTCACTACAGTCGACTGTGACGTCGATATTTGCCTCCACGTTCAAGTCCAAGTCCTTACGCATATCCTGTATACGTCTTATTAGTTCACGGCTCATTGCCTCGGAGTATATTTCATCGGTAAGATCCGTGTCAACGTATACGCTGCCGTTTTCAAATTCACAGCTGACAAGGTTTTCCGGGACCTCCTTCTCGAATATTATCTCCTCGGATGTGAGTGTGATGTCCTTGTCATCAAATCCTATGGTGTAACTTCCATTTGATTCTACTTCATCCATTATCAGGGAAGCGTCCACGTCATCCCGTTCAAAGTATGCCTTGACACGTCCAAGATCTCCCCTGAGCTTAGGCCCTAGAATTGCCATGTTAGGCTTTGCCACGATGATAGCATTATCTAATTCCCGTTCTATGGTGACCTTCTTCGTGTTTGCCTGTTCTTTGAGCACATCCACTAGTGATTCGATGGCACGCTGTACCCCCACATCCTCTGTTACAATGGTTATGTTCTGTACAGGCCATCTGAGCTTGAACCTGGCAACATCCCTTGCATGTGCACTGGCTTCTATGATGTTGCGTATGTGATCCATGTTCTCTTCCAGTTCTACGTCGATTTCGTCCCCGTTATAAGTCCAGTCGAGCATGTGAACACTCTCTGGTGCACTGCTATCCACGCCCCTCACGATGTTCTGGTAGATTTCCTCGCTGATGTGTGGCGCAATCGGTGCAAGAGTCCTGATTAAATCCTTGAGTGTATGATAGAGTGTGTAGTATGCACCTAGCTTGTCTGGGTCGTCGCTTTCAACCCATGTACGTCCACGGATGAGCCTGACATACCATCTGCTGAGGTCTTCGAGTACGAAGTCTGTTATCTTCTCTGTTGCCCTGTTAAATACCAGTGCATCGAAGTCCTCGCCGACAGCCTTGATAAGGGAGTTAACCTTAGAGCGTATCCATAGGTCTTCCATCCTGAAGGAGAGGTCATCCCTGTTATGTGCCGTTGGGTCAAAATCGTCGAGGCTCATATACGTGGTTGAGAAGTAGTAGACGTTCCAGAGGATGTTGAATAGCTTGGAAGTGTTCTGTACCTCATCCCAGTTGAACTTCAAATCATCCCATGGCTTGTTGGCATCAAGCAGGTAGTATCTCAGCGTGTCTGCACTGTACTTCTCGATGACCTCCTCTGGGCTTACGACGTTTCCGATGGACTTACTCATCTTCTGGCCCTTATCATCCAATGTGAACCCGTGCATTAAAACCTTCTTATATGGTGCCTTTCCGAAGGCTGCCACGCCGAGTCCCAGCTGTGAGTAGAACCATCCACGGGTCTGGTCATGTCCCTCGGTTATGAAGTCATATGGGAACCATTCATCGAAGTTCTCGGAGGGGTTCTGCGGATAATAGAGTGCAGCCCATCCTGCTACACCCGAGTCAATCCAGACGTCGAGGACGTCCTCGACCCTGGTCATAGTACCTCCACAGCCACATGGAATAGTAATGTTGTCAACGTGTGGTCTGTGGACAAAGTCCCCTGACAGGCCTTCATCGCCGGATAATCTTTTAAGTTCATCCCTAGATCCGACGACGACCTTATCACCACATTCGCCACAAATCCATATAGGAATAGGAATACCCCAGTAGCGTTGGCGTGAAATAGTCCAGTCACGTGCATTGGAAACCCAGTCCCTGAACCTGCTTTCTCCAGCCCATGATGGAACCCATTCAACAGCGTCGACCTGCTCAAGCATCTCATCCTTAATGTCAGTGACCTTAATAAACCACTGCCGTGTGGCAATATACATGACGGGAGTCTTACACCTCCAACAACAACCGACACGGTGATTAATAGTGGAACTCTTAAGAAGCACGCCGGAGGACTCAAGATCAGCAAGTACCTCCGCATTGGCATCCCGGATATACATTCCCTCATACCTGCCGGCATCAGCCGTATAACAGCCATCCTCGCCTACAGGACAGAAAACCTCTATGCCATTAGCCACACCAACCTCGTAGTCCTCAGGACCATGACCGGGAGCAGTATGAACACAACCAGTACCATCCTCTAGGGTGACATGCTCACCCAAGATAATCCTATGATTAAAGGTAGCCTGAAGGGGAACCTCACTTTTAAGCGGATGAACATACTCCAAGCCATCCAACAACTCACCAGAAACCGTCCTAACAACCTCATAGTCACAGCCATCAAAAACTGAATCAACAAGGGCAGAAGCCATCAAGTAGACCTCATCACCCACACGCACATAGGAGTACTCATAGTCGGGGTGGACGCTGACAGCCATGTTCGCAGGAATAGTCCAAGGAGTAGTAGTCCAAATCAGGACATAAGCTGGAACATCAAACTCCTGAAGCTTAAGCTCAAACTTGACATAAATAGACGGATCATCCTCCTCAGTATACTCAATCTCAGCATTAGCAAGGGCAGTCTCACAATGAGGACACCACGTGATCACACGCTTATCCTGGACGAGAAGGCCACGCTCGTCAGCCCTCTTAAGAGTCCACCAACAAGACTCCATGTACTGGTTATCAAAGGTAACATAAGGGTCATCCCAATCCATCCAGATACCCATAGACTTAAACTGCTCAGTCATGTCATCCTTATTCTTAACGGCAAACTCCTTACACTTATCCACGAAGCTATCAATGCCATACTTGTCCTCAATCTCCTGCTTACTAGCAATACCGAGAAGCTCCTCAACCTTATGCTCAATGGGAAGACCATGAGTATCCCATCCAGCCTGACGACGAAGACTGAAACCGGACATACTCTTAAACCTGAGATAAGCATCCTTAATAGTCTTATTCCANNAGCAACCTTGCCATAAATATCCTCATCACTCCAAAACCTCTGAACACCGGCCTCCAAAGCCTTATCATAACCTTGATTAACACCATCAATCGGCATATACACGTCTCCTATAAATTAACAACGGGATTAGAAATTAAATACGAGTTTATGGTAAAAAAATTAACAAATAATCCCCCATAAAAAACATTACCCACAAAAAAATGCAGATAATATTATAATCATTAATATATATGTAACTACTAAGAAAAATACTTAAGCATTTCAGAAGACAAATTAAAATAGCATGGGCAAAATAGGATACAAGAATTCATGCAATAAAACAGGTAAACACAAGATAAAAATTACGTAAAAATGTAAAAAAACATATAAAATGTAAATCCCGGGTTAACCCCCAAATCATAACCAATCCACGCACCAATTTGGCAGTGCTGCATCTGTGCTGGCTTTCTTCATTTTTTGACACAGATTTTTTTTATGCTAGTAGAGTGTTGGCATAAAATCCTCTTTTCGTAATACTTTTTTCTTATTTAAAAGTATTTCATGGCAAGTCTCCATGCTCTAATTCAACTTTCATTAATCTTTGTCCCATATAAAATTACCTCATCACCACGAATTTGTTCTAGAAACTCTTCATCCTCAACACCAGCAGTAATTAAATCAACATGACATTGAAATGAATCCTCCAAATTCATTCATTAATGAACTTATAAACATTACCAGTAAGAAAATTTATTTATTATACTCGACTTACAGTGGTAATTATCATGGTTAAACGAATAGACCATATGGATAAAATATACAAATCTTCATATTCAGTTATTGAAGGATCATAAATTATTCATTTAACGGAATTCCATACTTCTTTTCCATCATCAAATACATTGCCAGTAATACGATTGTTAACACCCTCCACGTGAACCGTCGAGCTGTACATTGAAAATCCCTCGTTTACGTTGCCCCAAAATGTGGTATTGGTGGCATTGTCAACAATAGCACCCCCACTCACATTAGCCCTGTTCTGCCTGAAAACGTTGCTGTCCAAAATATTATCAGTCTGGATTGCATTCAACAGGTTGCCAAACAATATGATCCTGGTAATCCCACATGATAGCCGTCTATGCCATGTAATAAACTGCTGAACCCTCCAATACCCTGTTAGCAGTGAAGGTGTTAACCCGTATCAATGTATTACTTGCCTTACTATAGATTGCCCCACCACGTTCTGCAGTGTTCATCTTCAAACTCGAATTCAAAACCATTAACGATGCATTGCAATTAAATACAACACCACCCATGCGTTCTGCGAGGTTACAGTATAGCGTAGAGTTTATTAAAGTAAGGTTACCATTTAAGAGATGACTTCACCACATGACCCGCTATTACATGCAACAGCACCACGTAGCCCAGCATAATTCTTGTTCAGGCCGAATTAATAATTCAGTTGCCGCATCACTACTTTCAACTGCCCCACCAAAGCATGCCCCGTTACGGTTAAGCTTAGAGTCAACAATACGTGAAAAACCCCTATTAAGTACTACCCCACCACGCCCCCCATTGTTGTTATTCAAAATAGAGTTTACGATGGAGAAATTAGCCGAGTTAAACACTGCACCACCACTTCCCCTGTGAAGTTGAGTATTCGGAGGTTAAAGATTGTTACACTATCCTGACTGACAGATAGAAAGCTATGCCCATCAACTGGGAATACACTTCCGCCAATAATTGTTTTACCATTACCATTGATTATGAGCTCTTCAATCGAATCACCCACACGTGTATTGCCACCCAGAGTGATATCAGAGTTAATGTTAACAATGACTGACCGGTAAGAGTTACTTATTAATGACTCATGAAGACAAACGTAGTCATCAACATCATATTCAATAGTACCCCCCTTCAAAGAGGCCTTATTCTTAACAACAGCACTGTAACTACCACGTGAATTGGAGTATGAGAGACTAGACTGTCAACTATCGCCATCCACGTCCTGGAAGTCTTCCACAAGACAATCACCACAAACACTTACACCAAAAGACTCATTAGCACTTACCATGCCTACAAATAACACCAATAATTCTGTCAATAATAATAGTTTAACATTATTCAACCTAATCATTCCCATGCCATGAAATTCACCGGACACGACCCATCACGGTATTAATACTAGTCATATATGCTGGAATATTTAAACTTAACCTAAAAACAACAGTCAATGTAAATAAAGAAAAAAAATAGTCTTTGGGGGGGTGAAGAAAGTCTAACCATAAATTCTAGAAGGTCCTGAGCTTACCCTCCAACATGTAATCCTTAATATCAGTGATATTAGCAAGCCACTTGTCAATAATCCTAGTAGCCTCATCCTCAACATCACTAATAGTATAGCCCTCCTCAGTCTGGATATGGGCAGTAGCAGTCCTAGGCTGATCAATAGGCTTACCAATCTGACTCAAAATAATCATGTCAACACCCTTAACCCCCTCAACATCACTAACAATCTCACGAGTAATCTCATTAGAAAGAAGATTATAAATCTTACCCACGTGGTTAATAGGATTCTTACCAGAAGTAGCCTCCATAGACATCGGCCTATTAGGAGTAATAAGACCATTAGCACGGTTACCCCTACCAACAGAACCATCATCACCCATCTCAGCACTAGTACCAGTAACCGTCAAGTAGTAGCCAGACTCATCCCTCTTAGACTCATCATCAGCAGTGTTAATCAACGTGTTAACGTTAAGATCAGTAGTCTTACAAGCCAAGTCACTGACAATATCCACAAGCTCAGATTTCATGTTAAGATATGCGTCGACGTCATCCACAAACCTGGAAACAAAGGCAACAGCAATAGTCAACGTGATATCATCCTTCTCACGTAAACCCATGACCTTAATATCCTCACCCACGTGTGGATACTTCTTCTTGAAGTCCCTACTATTCAATAACTCCTCAGTTTTAAGCACTAGGTTCTCAGTCTGTGAAAAAGGAGCATAGCCCACACCAAATGATGTGTCATTACTGGATGGAATCTCATTAGAACGTTTGAAGACGTCGTTAAGGTCAGCTGAACCCTGACCAATCTTACACTCAACCACAGTACCATACTCGACGTCCAAGTTAATAATAGTATCCCTGAGGAAGTTCTTAGCAGCCTCAATTGCAATAGTGTCAACACCCACCTTGTGGACTTCACCATTAGACATCTTGAACTCGTTGGCAGCACGACCCGTCAGGAGAATCTCGATAGGCTTAATAATCTGGCCACCACCAAACTTAGGGTCAGACTCCCCGGCAGTAATCTGTACCTCGTCCGTGTTATGGTGTAGGACGTGTCCAGCCTTTTGCTTGTACGTCTGGGAGAGTACCCTACTGACTGCCTCGGCTATACCATCACTGATACTGTCAGGATGACCTATACCCTTTCTTTCAACAATCTCTATCTCGTTCTGTTCAACCGGCCTTGAAATAGCTTTTTCTATCTTAATATTTCTCATCTGTACACCTCAAATTTTTTATACGTGAACTGATAGTAAACGTTTCTTCATGAATTATATTAAAAAAATTAAAATAGTATAATCATTGATACCTGTAGTATATATTTCTACTTCAAATGATTAATACTTTATCCACCAAGAAAAAAATATGAACAAAAAAATACAAAAAACAAGCCAAACAAAAAAAATATATAGAAAACATATAAATAAAATAAACAACAAAATAAAAATATGAAAGAAAAAGAAACAAAAACCATAAAAGCAGACTACGCAGACACATACACCAAAAGACTCAAAGGACTAATGCTACAAAACACCATAAAACCACTACTATACAAACAAAAAAACCCACACAAAATATACGCAACAATACACACACTATTCATGAAAAAAACAATCGACATCATCTACATAAACCAAAAAAACCAGATAACAGAAACAACCACACTAAAACCATGGAAAATACACATACCAAAAAACAACGACACAAAATACATAATAGAACTACCCCAAAATACAATAAAAACAATGAACATAAAAAAACATAACCAAACAAAAATAACAACCCACAAAAACAAAAAAATAATCAAAATACAAACAGAGGAAAAAAAATGAAAATAATATGGGCAATAACCGGAGCAGGACACCTACTCAGGGAAAGCATAGAAGTACTAGAAAAACTATCACAAAAACACCGAATAACAATAACCACAACAAACGCAGCACAAGAAGTACTCCAACTATACGGACAAAACACCAAAATCCAAGAAATACTAGAAAAAAACCCAGAAAACCAGCTAATAACCGAAAAAGAACAACAACACAGCTACCCCTTCGCAGGAAAAATAACACACACCAAATACGACCTAATAATACTCTCCCCAACAACAGCAAACACAACAGCAAAAATAGTAACAGCAATAGCAGACAACCTCATAACAAACATAATCGCACAATCAGCAAAAGCACAAATACCAGCAATAATAATACCAGTAGACCAAAAAGAAGGACCAACCACGACAATACTACCACCACACATAAACAAAACAAACTGCACACAATGCAACAAATGCATCCCAGCATGCAACTTCAACGCAATAAACCCACCACACATAAACCAACAAAAATGCACCTACTGCAAGAAATGCGAAAAAACATGCCCACAAAACGCAATAAAAATAGGAGAAGAAATAACACTACACATAAGAAAAATAGACGCCCAAAACGCTAAAAAACTCGAAGAAATAGAAAACATAACAACAACAACACACCCATACAACATAACACGGATAATAAAAAAAATAGAAGAAAAAAAGAAAGAAAACTAAAAAGCAAAGCCATGCAAACTAGAACTCAATATAATCATAGCCCTCACAACCATCATCAAAAGCATAACAAACAGTTGTGAAATCGCTCATAAACTCAGTGACATCACTAGTAACATCCCTGCCATCCATGACAACCTGCTTAATAAACTCTGCAACCTGTGCCATGTCATCCTCCTTAAGACCACGATGAGTTAACTCCTGAGTACCCATCCTAATACCAGACGGATTATCACTATTATTCACGTCATCCCACGGAAGCAAATTCTTATTCAAGATAATATTATTATACTGCAAAGTCTTAGCCATATCAGAAACATTACCAAGCTCAGCAACATCCATAGCAACCTGATGAGACTCAGTAAAGCCCTGATCCTCACATAAAACCTTGAAACCTAACTCATACAAGCTCTGAGCAAGAGCCTTAGCATTACTAATAGTCTGCTTAGCATAATCCTCACCAAACTCAAGCATCTCAGCAGTAGCAATACCCAGACCAGCCACGTGATGCAAATGATGATTACTTACAACACCAGGGAACACACAATTATCAATCTTCTTATGCAACTCCTCCTTACACAAGATAATACCACCCTGAGGACCAGGGAAAGTCTTATGAGTACTACCAGTAACCATGTGAGCACCATCAGCCACAGGATCTTGGAACTGCTTACCAGCAATCAAACCAAGAACATGAGCACCATCATAGATAACCTTAGAACCAACCTCATTGGCAACGTCAACAGTTTCCTTAACCGGCTGAGGGAACAAGAACAAACTACCACCCAAAACTATTGCATTAGGCTCCTTATCCCTGATTTTTGCTTCAAGCTTATCCATATCAACATTCATCAAGTCAGTATCCATAGGAACAGATGAAGTCTTAAGACCCCTAATACCAGCAGCACTAACACCAGCATGACTAATATGTCCACCCTCAGGAACATTAATACTCATGAGTGTATCACCAGGCTTTGACACAGCAAAAAAACATGCAAGGTTAGCAACTACACCTGAAGTTGGCTGCACATTAGCGTGATCACATCCAAACAACTTCTTGGATAAATCAATGGTAATCTGTTCAATATCATCAATGTAATCACAACCTTCATATAATCTTTCACCAGGTAAACCTTCAGCATATCTATGTGATAAATCAGAAGCAATAGCTTCCCTAACAGCCCTACTAGTAATGTTTTCACTAGCAATCAAATTCAAACTGTTTTTCATCCAGTCATGATGTTTCTTTGTCAAATTCTTTATTTCTTGTGCTTGTTCAAAATTAGTCATTTTATCCTCCAAAAGATTATATGTAAAAACGTTATATGAAAAAAAATATAATAACGTAAATAAATTTAATGTAACAATATCGTTGTATTATAATACTAGTTTTATAATTAATAGTATAATTAATTTGCCCCATAATGATAAATCATGGGAAAATAAGTTTATAAAAAATGGTGGTTATTTAAAAATGAGGCATAGAGGTTGTAAAAAACCTCTAAAACCGCAATAAATGTGCTTATTTACCGAAAGCTGCTTCAATTTGAGCAAGGATTTGTTCGTTCTTGAAGTGTGCTTGGTCTAATGCACCTGTTGGACATGCTGCTACACATGTTCCACAACCTTTACATAAAGCTACGTTGATGGTTGATTTACCATCTTCAATTGAGATAGCACCGAATGGACATAGTTCAACACAGATTTCACATCCACCACAGTTGTCTTCGTTGACTTCTGCGATGATAGGTTCAATTTCAACTTCTCCTTGTATCATAGGAATAGCTGCTCTTGCTGCAGCACCAGAAGCTTGTGATACTGTGTCAGGAANNGAATATCTTTAGGACCTTGTGCTACACCTGCTAAGTAAATACCGTCGGTCATTGTGTCAACTGGTCTTAATTTAGGGTGAGCTTCCATAAAGAATCCGTCTGCAGATCTGGATAATCCTAATGTTTGTCTGAGTGTTTCTTGTCCTTCAGGAGGTACAAG
>MUZZ01000227.1 GCA_003266075.1 Methanosphaera sp. rholeuAM74 | reverse complement strand
TCTCGCAGCACTCTTAGCGGTTCCTACAGATTCTCTGTCTCTCGCTTCCTTACAGTACATGAATTGTGACTGATACTAAGATTGCTGATGTGCAGATGTATTTCGCGCTCCAATGCATCATGGAACCGGCCGAGTGTTGAATTGTTGTAACAGTCGCGCGGCCGGAAATCAAATTGGGTAAATTATTAGTCAATGCTGGAATCATAATGATTTATGATGTAAAATACTGTCGCTGCCGGCTAAGGCCTTTTTGGATTTGGCGCGGCAGTACTAAGATCAACAGAGATTACGGGCAGATCAGGATGTGCAGAATAAGCCGGTCTGCAGGAATGAACCGGAAAAGAATCAGATTATGTGGAAGAAATTATTTGAACCTGTAGATATGACCGTGGGGGATCCGGTCGCTCAGATAGTAAAATTCATGATCCCTATGCTTATAGGCAATGTGTTCCAGCAGTTATACAACACTGTTGACAGCATTGTGGTAGGTAAATATATAGGAGATAATGCTCTTGCTGCAGTCGGAAGTGCGGGCCCGATACTCAATCTGCTGCTGGTACTCTTTATGGGTATCTCGGTCGGAGCCGGGATCATGGTATCGCAGTATTTCGGAGCCAGGCAGAGAGGGTCTCTGTCGAAAACCATCGGATGCTGCATTACTATGACATTTCTCGCTTCGGTCATAGTGATGATCATTGCTCCTCTGATAACCATGCCGCTTCTCAGACTGTTGAATACGCCTGATGAGATTATTGACTGGTGTGCCGGCTATCTGAGGATACTCTTTATCGGTATTGCAGGCTGCGCGTATTATAACATACTCGGAGGTGTGCTCAGGGGACTCGGAGATTCGATCTCGGCATTACTGTATCTGATCATAGCGACGATCCTCAATATTGTCCTCGATATATTCTTTGTAGCCAATGTCGGCATGGGAGTTGCCGGCGTGGCTCTTGCAACGGTCATCGCCCAGGGGGTCTCTGCGGTGCTTTCGTTCATCAGACTGAGCCGCAAGACGGATTGCTTTGACATGAAGGCGAAGTATCTCAAGCCTCAGAAGAAATATGTCAGAGAACTGGTCCGGCTCGGACTGCCGTCAGGAATAACGCAGGCGATTTTTTCTCTCTCGATGGTCGTTGTACAGTCTCTGACAAATACCTTCGGGCCAATGTGTATCGCAACAAATGTTATCGTGATGAGGATAGACGGCTTTGTTATGATGCCTGCATTTTCCTTCGGTGCGGCTATGACTACATTTGCCGGACAGAATATCGGAGCGGGCCGGATAGACCGTGTGGAGACAGGAGCGAAAAAGGGAACTCTGGTTGCTATGGCGACATCGACGGTGATCACGATTCTGATCGTGCTGTTCGGAAAATACCTTATGATGCTCTTTACGGACACTCAGGAACTTATAGACCAGAGTTATCATATGATGCTGATCATGGGTGCCGGATATATTGTGATGGAAGTTACGCAGTGTCTGCAGGGAATAATGCGCGGTGCCGGTGACACCCTGGCTCCGATGTGGCTGTCGATGATCACAACTGTTGCGATCCGCGTTCCGCTGGCATATCTTATGACATGGATGACAAGATCACCCGAAAACCCGCATGGCCTCTTCTCCATGATGTTCGTATCCATGCTGATAAGCTGGATACTGGGCGCGATAATGACACTTATAGTCTACCGTTCTGGAAGATGGAAGCAAAAAGCTATCATATGATCATTCATATGATCGTTCGGTCACAACATCCGTAACGCTTAGAGTGTCGCCGTTTACTTCAAATCTTATATCGTATTCCGAGAACGAAAGTCCGTATGTATGTGCGGACTTTCTGTTATATGCATCGCGCGGGTCGAGGCGCAGGGTCTGGATCAGGCCGTCCCTTTTTTCTTCGTCTATCATTTCGAGCAGCGAAGGAGGAAAATCGACCTGCAGGAATCTGTCCCTTGAACGTTCTGTAAAGCCTGCGCGCGCATCGGGATGGCTGTCCGAATACGGCATATACGGCTTGATGTCATATACGGGAGTGCCGTTCATCATATCGGCGCCGGCTATTATGACGGCGAGCTCTCCGCTTACCATGCCTTTCCTCTCATCAGGATCGACCATAGCTCCGTCAAGCTCCACACGTCTGATGCGGACATTGGAAAGTCCGAGAGAGTTGGGCCTGTAAGGAGATCTGGTAGCCCAGACTCCCATGCGCTCATCACCTCCGAGTCTCGGAGGGCGTACGGTCGGCTTCCATTTTACATGTTCGGCATCCATATCGAGGCTTGTTTCGCTGAAACCCCAGATCACCCAGATATAGTCGAATCCCGTTATACCGCGCAGGGCGTCCATATTCCTGAATTCGGGCTCTATCACTATAGCCTGCTCGAGCCCGTCGACCAGATTGGCCTGACGAGGTATCCCGAATTTCTGATTGTAATCCGAGCGCACAT
>MUZZ01000044.1 GCA_003266075.1 Methanosphaera sp. rholeuAM74 | reverse complement strand
GAAGCATTTTGGTATGTTTACTCCGAATGGGCATGGCATACAGTAGTTACAAGCCGTGCATGGTATGTTCTGCAGTTTATCATACTCTGTCCTGACTTGTCTTAGTGTCTGGTGGTCGGCTTCATCAAGCATTCCATCATGGTATTTATCTGCTGTTTCTATGTTTTCTTTTACTTGTTGGAGATTGTTCATCCCACTTAGTACGCAGTCAACTTCGCTTTTATCCCAGAGGTAGTTGAAAGCCCATTCTATTGGTGTGTAGTCCTTAGCTGATTTGTCAAATAGTTCTTGTACTTGTTGGGGTTGCTTTTGTACTAGTTGTCCTCCCCTTAGGGGTTCCATTATCATTGTGGCGATCTTTTTCTTGTGTATTGTCCTTACTCCTTCTAAGCCTGTATTGTCTTCTTCGTCTAGGTAGTTTAGTTGTGTTAGTACACACTTCCATTTATCGTAGTCCTCGAGTATCTGGTTTAGTAGTTCTAATGAACCGTGCGTTGAAAAGCATGGATGTTTAATTCTTCCATCGTCTAATGCTCTGTCAATAAATTCGTAGAGTCCAGAGTCTTTTATTTGTTGGTAGTATGTATCCTTGATGGAGTGGATGTAGAATAGTTCTATCTGGTCTGTCTGCAATCTTTCCAGTTGTAGGTCGAGTGTCTTGTCGAAGTATTCCCATGAGGTTATGTTCCATGACGGCATCTTGGTGGAGATATGCATCTTTTCATGATATCCCGTGTTTAGTAGTTTTCCTAGTGTTGTTTCGCTTTTTCCTGGCTTTGATCTGTCTGTGGTATGGTATACTAGTGCTGTGTCAAATATGTTGATTCCATGTTCTACTGCGTAGTCCAGCATTAACTTGGTTTCTTTGATGTCTATGTCTTCGGGGTTTTGTGAGTTAAGTGGTAGCCTCATTGCACCAAATCCAAGTATTGATGCCTTGATTCCGGTTTTTCCTAATTTTCTGTAATTCATATTATATTATTTGTTTTTTCTTTTTGAAGTATTTTTTTTATGCAAAAGGTGGGTATTCGAATTATTCGTTTAAAAAGAAGGAATGAATATGTGGGGTATTGATAAAAGAGAAGATTATATATGGTATTTTAATATTTCTGGATTAAATCATGTAGGCTAGGTAGTACTCGTTCAAATTTAACACCGTAGCCGTGTGTTTCATCATCCACGGTTTCTTCTATCGCTTTTTTAGTGAATTCCCCTGCAATTTTCGCACTTGATGTTGGGGTTTTACCTATCATGGATGAGCCTACGAATGCTGATGCGAATACATCACCTGTTCCATGTGATAGGTGGTCTATCCTGTCATTGTATACGAATTGTATGTCTGAAGAGGTTTTATCCGATACTAGCATTCCGAGTTGGTCTTTTTTATGTGTGTCTCCTTTTAGTATTACGTACTTTTTAGTGAAATCGGATAGTTTTTCAGCTATTTCTGTCATTTCATCTTTGGTAAAGTCTGGCTTCCATTTCCTGTGTAAGAGGTAGCATGCCTCTGTGGTGTTTGGTAGAACGTAGTCTCCTAGTTTACATAGTTTGCCCATTTTATCTGCAAATTCCTGGTCGAAGCCATAATAGAATTCGCCATAGTCTGCCATTGCTGGATCAACGAAGACTTTTCCATTTTCTTTGAGTCTTGATTTTATTATGTCCTTTATGTAGTCTAGTTGTTTTATTGAGCCTATGTATCCTGTGTATATGGCGTCAAAGTATATTTCTTCCTTTTCCCAGTGTTCTTGTATTGCTGGGAGGTCTTCAGTTAAATCCCTGAAGGTGTAATCTGTGAATCCTGCCGTGTGAGTGGATAGTACTGCTGAGGGTAGGACTGCTGTTTCTATTCCAAAGGCTGATATTATTGGTAGTGCTACTGTTATTGAACACTGCCCGTAACATGATATGTCTTGGATTGTAAGTATTTTTGTTGTTTTAGTCATTTATTCACCTTTATATATTATTTTTTTTATAATGAAAAATCTATTTATATATATTTGTTGTATATATAATTTATACGTTATTGATTTTGAAAATTTAACAATGTTATTTTAAAAAGATACTCATCAATTATTAAAAATAAATGTGAAAATAATATGTGATGATGGTGGGGATGAATATGTATCTTATCTTAAGATTTACTTTTCTCCAAATTCTACTTCAAAACATATTACAGGATATTCTAGTTGGAAGTTTTCGAGTACTTGTGGATGTATCTCTCCGAAATATCCCTTGAATGTGAATGGTGTCTTCTCATCCATTGGTTTGGTTGTGAACTTAGCACTTCTTCCCTCGATAAATAGTGGATCGTCGTTGTCTTCCAAGTCCATGGTAAAGCCCATGTTGGATACGAATGATTCTACTATTGATTTTATTGTCGTGAAGTTTGCATTGGATGATATTAGACATGCTGCTAGTTTTTTTACTGTTTTCATCTGTGTTTCCTGTGATTTGTCAATGTATCCTACGTCACCTATTTCAAATATCTTCTGTGGTAGATCTTCGTGTTTGTTGTCTTCTAAAAACTCTAGTAGACTGTTTATCAAGGTTTTTCTTATCATTGTCCTGTCTTGTGTTATTGGTTGTGCTACTGTTATCCTGTCTTCTTCGACTTCTTTTCGTAGCTTGGTGTAGTGCTGGTCTTCACTTGTGAGCATCAGGCTTTTTATCTCTGTGAAGCCTAGTCCTATCATTACCTGTTCAAGTATCTGGTCAAATTGTCGTTTTGGGTCTGGGTTTGCTACTGTTGAGAAGTCTGGCAGTTGTGATGGTAGTTGGTTGAAGCCGTATCCTAGTGCTATGTTTTCTATTATATCTACTGGGTGTAGTATGTCTATCCTGTAGCGTGGTATTGTTACTTCTATGTTTTCATCATCCACTTGTTCTGCGTTGAATCTCGTCTTTTCTAGTGTTTTTATTATCTGTTGTGTTGTTAGTGGCATTCCGATGTACTGTGATGCTGTTTGTGTGTTGACTGTGAGCTTCTTTGGTGTGAAGTCTGGGTATGTGATGTCTTCATGGTAGAGGTATTCGACTGTCATGTCCTCTATTTTGCTGGCGTTCTCTGATAAGTTTGCTGTTATGATGTTTAGTGTGTTGGTTACTGCTGTGAGGTCTGTTCCTGTGACGTCGATGAATATGTTTTTCGTGTCTGTGGTGAGTTTGGTGAGTTCACTGTTTATTATTGGTGGCATTGACATTATGTTGGAATCCCTGTCGACTATTAATGGATATTTGTCATAATCTTCCAAGAGGTGTGCATATTTTTTTCCTTTATCATGTGTCTGGAGTATCTCTTCGAGTGTTTGTTCTTCTGTTGTTTCGAGTGCTTGGAATTTGGTTGTCTTTGGGTCGGCTGCCTTGTAGTAGAATGGTCCTGCTACCTTGTCTAAGTCGTGGATTCCTATTGCGACTTTTTTTCTGTCTCTTCCTATTACCCAGTGGAGGTGTTCTTGGAATTCCATTATGTTTTTGAGTTCTTCCTCGTTTATTGTCAGGTCTTTGATTGTGCATGTTGCCACGTAGGGTCGGATTGTTTCTAGTTCGGGGTCTACTGTTATCGTGTTGTGTGTTTGTGTTACTTCATACTCTGGCATTCCCACTTCTATTTCTAGGTATCCCTTGAGTGCTCTTACTATTCCTTCTATGCTGTAGTAGTCTGGTCTGTTGGGGAAGAATTCTACTTTGACTTCTTCATCGTCGTGGTATTCGACGTCACTTGATATCATTGGTAGTATGTCTATTAACTCTTCTTTGTCAAGTGTTTTACCTAATTGTTTGAATAATTCATCGTATTTAAAATTTATTACGGGCATTTATATCAATCCTGTTATGTTATTATATTTTTTTATTGTATTATAGTGCTAATATTATCATGAAGAATATTGATTCAACAGTGAAGTGTAGTGCTCGGTGTTGAATATTTGTCATCTCCAGCTTGTTGTAGTTGTGATAGACGTCTGTTATGAAGTGTATTGAGCCACCCAGTACTCCTATTGTCAGTGATTGGAATACTAGTGTCAGTACTATGAAATGGAATGTTGCTTCTATCAGTTCATGTACTATCCAGGTCATGAATAATGATTTTACTATGTTATGTATTATTTCTCCAAGTATTATATAGAAGTCGGAGAAGGTGTGCCAGAGTACTCCGTGCAGTATGTCAGAGCATGCCAGTACTAGGGCTATGTAGAACCATTCAATATTCATATCTATTCCACCATATAATTGGATGTGTTATTATCTGTTTTCTTTTCTAATTAATTTATTATTTTTGATATAATACTAGTGTATATTTATATAATTCCAAGTTAATAAGCTTTTTCGGAAGGTTTTTTATTTGGGGCTTTTTTAGTCATAACATCTGTGGTTATTTTGTTTTATGTGTTGGCTTATTATTAATCCATTTTTAGTTGTCGTTGATAATTTATTTATATTATCATATCCATATTATATTATAAGTGCTTGAATATAATCATATGATTGTATTCTTTTATTTAATTATATTATTTGGGGGATTTGTTATGAAGCCACCTTGTGAGATTGTTGTGTGGTATGTGATTCCATCTATTAGGTCTAAGTTAGCTAAGGAGTTACTTAAGTTAGGTAAGAAGCAGAGGGAGATTTCTGAGATGCTTGAGATTACCCAACCTGCTGTTAGCCAGTACCTTAGTGATAAGAGGGGTCATGAGATATCCTTTGACCCTGTTGTCGAAGAGTATATTCGGGATTTGGCCAATGACTTGGTTAGTGGACAGTTGGATACCATTGATTTGATTCCTAAGTTCTGCCATATCTGTCAGACCATCAAGACACAGGAGGTACTTTGTCAGTTACATAAACAGAAGGTTGACATTCCACAGTACTGTAATGTGTGTATGGGTGCTAACTCAAATAAGAGTATTCATGAGCTACATGATTAGTATCATGTTTTAGGGCTATTTATTGGATGTTATGTTTTTTGATATATTTTTTAGTAATATCTTTAAATAGTATTGTGACTAATAGTATTAAGTATAGATTTACAAGAGTTGTATGTTATTATGGATAAAAGTTCTAAAATTAGGATTACTAGGGCTGTGTGGCTTATTATTGATGCTATCTTCGTAGTTTGTGCTGTTGTATTATTCTTCTATGGTGACGTCTATGATATTATTATTGCCTGTGTTGGTTTAGTCCTCATAGTCATAGAATTATATTTAATGAAGAAGGGTAAGTTCTTAGGTTTGGCTTAGGATGAGCCAGATACATTTAGGTATAATAAGATAATATATGCACTTATTGAATTCATTTTTTATCTCCAAAAAATTATAATTAAAAATAAAGTTTTGTTTTAGGGGGGAGGTTAGGTGTAGGATTATGGTGTGGTTAGAACTTCACATCACTATCCTTCAATGGCTTCCATTTTTTATCTTTTTCTGATAGTATTATTTCATCAATATCATCTATAGGCCATTCTATTCCTATTTCTGGGTCGTCCCATTTGATTCCACCTTCATCATCTGCCTTGTAGAAGTCTGTACACTTATATGTGAATTCTGCTGAGTCAGATAGTACTACGAATCCATGTGCAAATCCCTCTGGGATGTAGAATTGTTTCTTGTTTTCGCTTGAAAGTATTACTCCTTCCCATTTACCATAGGTTGGAGAGTTTTCTCTGAGGTCTACTGCAACGTCAAAGACTTCTCCACTTATTACTCTTACGAGTTTTCCCTGTGGCTGTGTGTACTGGAAGTGTAAACCCCTTAGAACACCCTTTCTTGAGCTGGATTGATTGTCCTGTACGAAGTCAAAGTCCAAGCCTGCTTCGGCAAATTCCTCTTTCTGGTATGTTTCCATGAAGTAGCCCCTTTCATCACCGAATACTGTTGGCTCTATTATTATTACTCCATCTATGCTTGTTTTTATGAAATTAAATTTTCCCATATATAACTCCTCCAATTAAAGATTTTATTGATTGTTTTTATCCATATAATAGTTTAGCTGGTCTTTTATTATATCATTTATGCTGTGCTGTACTTCTACCCCAAGTTTTTGTATCTTTGCTGTGTTAGAAAATAGTATAGGCACTTCTGCTGGTCTGAACCTGTCAGGATTAAATTGGATTTTCACAGTATCCCTATCCGTATCAACAAGTAATCCCTTATCTGCTATGGTGTACTCGAGTTCATCATCAAGTATCATTGAATCAACCAGTGTCTTAGCAAATGATACACCATAATATTTGTCGTTATTTATTTGTGTAGGATTTTTGACTAGCTTATCACCGTTGAATGTTCTTATACCGTAAATCGTGTATCCTGCCTCCTCCAAACTTAGGAGTATGTATGATAGTATGGAGTTAGTCCTCATAGACCCCTGATTGTAGACATCCCCTGAGTTTGCTTTTTGTGCGAGTGTCATGTAACCGTTTACTATATCGTTAACGTGTGTCCAGTCACGGAATGCGTTGACGTTACCGATGACTATTCTATCAGTTAAGCCCATCTTTAACTGCATTACTTGGTTTGTTACGACACTAGTGACGAACATGTTACCACGTCCTGCACCTTCATGGTTGAAAGCTCTAGAGACAACAGTATCCACATCATAGGAGTGGTAGTAGTTACGTGATAGGTAGTCACCGTAGACCTTTGATACTGCGTATGGACTCATCGGNNNNTCATATTGTTGTTGTGAAGAGAATACGAGTCCATATTCCTCACTTGAACCAGCAAATACCATACGTGCATCTGTATCTGTTACCCTCATTGCCTCGAGGATGTTGTTTGTTCCTTTGGAATTGTTGTCCTCGGTGTCTGTTGGGTTGTCAAACGATTGTGGTACGAATGACTGTGCTGCTAGGTGGAAGATATAGTCTGGCTGGGATTGATTAATCGCATTTTCTACTGCGTAGAAGTCTGTTAAATCCCCAGTTATCTGTGTGAATTGACCATCCAGTCCATGATTTTTTATGTTCTTTGGTATGGTACCATCTGATCGTCTTCTTACTAATCCATACACGTTAGCTTCCTGTTTTATTAGTTCTTCTGCTAGGTATGCTCCTACAAATCCACTTATTCCTGTTATCAGTACGTTCTTGTTTTTCCATGACATCGACGTATTCCTCCATGTTTTATAATTGTTTATTACTAATAACTATATTTGATTTAACTATTATTTATTAATTTTTCCAAGATTTCAACATATTCATCAGTAATTTTGTTCCAATCAAAGAGGCTTTCAACTCTACTTCTACCATTTAAGCCCATATTAGTCCTGAGTTGGTCATCAACAAGTAATGTGCGTATTTTCTCTTCTAGAACATCGATGTCACGCTGGTTTACGAGAAAACCATTGTAGCCATCCTCTACGACATCCTTTGTTCCACCAGATGCGTATGACACGACAGGCTTAGAGCAACAGTTAGCCTCTGCAAGTACTAATCCGAAGCCCTCACGGGTGGATGGTAGTACTAGAATTGAGGACTTCTTAATCTCACTAATCAGTTCTTCATCAGTCAAGTCCTGTTTAAATGTTACTATGTCACTTACACCATTGGACTGTGCTAATTCTATGAGTTTTTCCTTTTCTTGACCCCTGCCGACGACCGTTAATGATACGTCTGGTACGTCTTCTCTTAGATTTGGGAGAATACTCAGTAGGTCGTCTACGTGCTTGTGTGGTGCGAGTCTTCCTATGAATATGATGCTATTTTTTACTTCTTCCTGATTTTCTACTGCGTCGTACTTTGCTATGTCAACGCCACAGTAGAGAAGGTCAATGTCCTCCCGTTCTACGTTGAAATCATCAACAAGTGAGTTCATAGTTGCAGGACTAATAGTCAGCAGTCTATCATATGGGAGTTTGACTAGGAACTTCTCCATAAAACTAGCAGTATTCTTGGACTGAAGCCATTGATCATTATTAGTGGTACTTGTATCATATATGACCCCTACTATTGGTGTACGCTTAAGCTTAGCAGATAGGGTTGCTGATAGTAGTGGTGAATAGGCTTGTGCATCGATGACGTCATAGTCATGGGATAAAATCCACTTAGTCACACTGAAGAAGTAATGAATAAAAGCCTTCGCACTACGGTAGGGAATGTTATTTATACGTGGACCAATGTGATGGATGTTAATGCCATCGGGTGTTTCGTAGCTGTTATCGGCTATATTCATGGTAATCATGTCAACTTCGTGACCCAACTCAACCAATCGTTTTGCCATAGCATAATATCTGTGTTCACCACCACCATTATAGTAGGGAACACAAAACTCTGTAACCATACAAATCTTCATAGTTAAATCCTCATTTAATTAATATATTATATTATAATGTTATATTGTTTATTTCTTTAATACTTAACTTTAGGGGGTTACCCTTTTGTTTAGAAAAAGCGTCAAGATTAACAAGTACAAACAATAGAAATAATTACAAATAAAAAGGAGTAATTGGATTATGTTGAAAGTAGTAGCAGTAGTGGCAAGTCCTCGGAAGGATGGAAACACTGAATACCTTGCAAAGGTTGCACTAGAACAAGCCGAGAAAAGGGGTGTTGAAACAGAACTCATAACATTATATGATAAAGATATATCCTACTGTACAGGCTGTGATAAGTGTAAACAAACTAATAAGTGTGCTATAAGTGATGATATGGATGAGTTAACAGAAAAGATTGGCTGTGCTGATGGAGTGATTATGGCAAGTCCCGTATACTTTGGGAACATGACTGCACAGGCAAAGACGTTCCTAGACAGATTAAGACCACTGAGAAATGTTCATGCCTTCAAGTATAAGGTGTGTGGGGCAATTAGTGCTGGTGGATTCAGAAATGGTGGACAGGAAACTACGATTGCATCGATACATGATGCTTTTCTCATACAGGGGGCTATTATTGTCGGAGATAACAGGCCAACTGCACATTATGGGGCAGCAGGTGTGGGAAACACTGGTGAAGATGAAATTGGGGTGGAAACCAGCCGATTATTAGCCGATAGGATTGTGGACGTACTGTTGAAACTAGATGGATAGGTAAATTATACGATTATGTTGAAGACATATGTACATCAAAGTATGGTTATTTGACATTTCATAATAGTGGTATCGTAATATTTGAATTATAGTTATGGATTATGGTTATTGTAGGGATTACTTGTTAAATACTTTCAGGCTATTTGATTTAAAATGATATTGTGGATGTGATTAGATACTTATCAAAACAAGCATTACCATTTAGTATTAAGATTTGATATCCTCCCCAGCCATAATCATTAAGTAAGTTAATTAATGTATTAAATGCTTGTTAGTCATTAATTTCCTAAACAGCATTATTTTTCCTATTTTTATTCCGTGAATTCTTTTCAGAAAATTTACGCATATAAAACATATTTCTATTCTGATAAAACATCTAATATGGTATTATGATAGTCATTGAAAGTATATTGACTAAAGAATAAAATGAATGGATTCATATCCCAAGAAAAACATGAAAAAAATAAAAATATATTGGAGGTGAAAATAATTAAGGATTATTGCTTGATGATTACACTAGTTAACCTATCTGACTTAAATGCACCATTTTCTCCTACAGCAAATGCTATAGTGTGAACTCCAGTACTTAAATTAGTAGTAATGGTAGCTTTAATCAGTCCATCAACACAAGTAATTGTATCAACAACTTTTCCATCTATCCTAATTGATACAGCAGAGTTTCCATAGATGTGATTTTTGTTCTTATCAAGAATATCAGCAGTTATGGTTGTTGTTGTGGTTTTAGTAGTTACTGGAGTGTATCTGATGAATGTTTCACCTTTGGTTATGTTCAAGGTAGTTTTAGCTTCAGCCCTGTTATATCCAGTGTAAGCATAGACTGCTGTTAGGTTATGAAGTTTTGCACCTAGGGTGATGTTATAATCAAGTACTGCGACGCCATCCTTAACATTTGCCTGTAAAGTGTTGCCTTTAGAATCTTTTAGTGTTACACCATTAACTTTCATTATGACCACACCACCAGTCATACTTTCACCACTATCATCTGTGACTATGACAACAAACTGTATTTTATCACCATTTTCATGTGAAGGTAAATCAGAAATTTTGATTTTAACCGTACCTTCTGTGATAGTGTTGTTTGTAGAGGTAGCTTTACTTGAAAGGTATGGACCGTTTCCACTATATATTGCTTCTACTGTGGTATTATCTTTAAACCAGCTTTTTGGAATAACATGGTTGATTGTTGCCACACCATTATTTACCATAGCATAGAGTGTGTTTCCAACTTCATCTTTAACTGTGATACCGTTTACTTTGAACACGACACGACCGTCATTAATATTTTTACCATTAGCATCAAGGACTGTTGCTTTTAGCTGTGTTAGTGAACCTACACTACCATTTAACGGTGAAACAGTTGTTCTTGTTACATATTTACCTGTTTGATTAATCAGATTAGTCAGATTCTTCTGTAAGTCTGAAAGTTTATTTTTGATATCTGCTGTTGTATTATTTATTTTGTTAATAAGATTCTCCGTGGATATTTGTTTATCAGTTAAATCTTTAAGCTTATTATACATATCATTGACATCAGATACCAGTTCACTAGTATTTAATTTTACTGAATTATTTCCTGAAATGAGAGCCTGCAAATCATTATATAATGACGTGGCGTTTTCTTTTAAATCGCCAATGGTATTAGTTAAGTTAACATTCATTTTTATAAGATCTTTAGTCTCATTATAAACGGCTGTGACATTATTAATCAAAGCACTAGTATTGATGTTAGACAAATTAGTATTATTTAAGCCATTTGTTCTTAAATCTGAAAGTATGGCTTGTAAATCATTATACAGTGTTGTAGCATTTTCTTTTATATCATTGACAACACCAGTCATGTTAATATTTTCGTTAGTTAAATTTTTTGCCTTATTATAAATATTAGTGACATTAGACAACAATTCCTTAGTGTGATTGTTGATTGAATCAGTATCTGAGAGTATGGAATTCACATCATCATATAAAGAGGGGATATTATCTTTTAGATTGTTAATAATAGTACCCCAATTTAATTCTGCGGTTTTTAAAGCTTTATCTGCTTTGTTTATGTTAGCATTGTTATATTCTGTTAAACTACGTTCTTCACTATTTTGATTATTATCTTCATTATCTGAATCTTCCACAGTAGTATGTGCCACGTCAACTGAATCATCAGTTAGGTTACTAGCATCTGCATCTGTTGTGGAATCTTCATCATTCGAATCACTGTTAACGTTTGTTTGAGCAGTTTCTTCTGTACTGATTTGACTGGTAGCTGTCTGCTGTGCAGATTCATCAAAACCTGTATTAACAGTTTCAGCATAGTCGACATTAGTACTGGATGATTCTTCAACAAGACTACTTACATCACTGGATGAAGAAATTACGTCATCACTACTAGATGCAGCTGTCACTGCTGATAAAGATAACAAGAAAAATGTTAATAAAGTAAAGAATAATAGTGTTTGTTTCTTATTATCCATTAATTTTCCTCCGAAAAGATTTTAATAATTTAAGCAATTACTATAAATCATATATCTATTACAATAACTGATTAAATAATAATATATTTGCATCAAAACCTATTTATTACTTTCGGATAAAGATTAGTGTGAATGCTTTGACGTTCTTTTCTAATCAAGCTTTCTATACAATGTTTATTTATCACATGAGAAAGTATATGTCAATTATTTGTATAAAAAATAGTAATAAATTAGTCGAAGAGTAGGTAATTATTCAGAATTTCCGACTAACTAGTAAATTTATTTCATTATTAGAAATGGTTTATGGTGGAAGAAAAATGATGATTATTCTCTTTCTTTTTTAAGGGCTTCAACCATATCTATGTCTTTGAGTTTATTTGAAAGTAATATATTTATAATTACAGATACACTTATAACAATTGCAAAACTTATGGCTATCGTAGTTAACGAATAATTTATAGGATAATATAAATATAAAGATGTATTTCTAACTGTATTCAATATACAATATCCTGTTGGAACTCCGATTATAAAACCTACTATTGTAATTGCCAGGTACTTCGTGATGAAAAGTTTTCTCAAATCATTGAATTGGAATCCTAATACTTTTAATGTTGCCATGTCTCGTTCTACTTCTGTAAATCCCAATAGTCCCAAACTATATAAAACAACTACTGCTAATACGAGTGCAAATATAACTAATATTACAACGATTAGATTTGCTGCTTGATTATATTTATCTAAACTATGTACCAAATCTTCATGTGTGGTAATGCCACTAATACCTTCTGGCGAATTTACTACTTTTTCATCAGTAATGATTTCTGTTGGCTTAAAGGAGATATTATTTCTTACTGCCTCATTTGTTGAGATTGTAATTCCCTGTGTTGAAGGATCAGCATAAATTGCGTCAACCGTAGAGTTTATCCAAGTGTCATTTCCATATAAATGCCATAACATATTATCACCTACTTTCAGGTTAAATGTATCAGCCGTTTTTTGGGATATGGATATGCCATCCTCGGGTAATGTTATTTCGTTTCTATGTTTATCCGTTACTGTTTTTAATGGTGTCTTATTATGAACTGTTAGTTTCTGAGTTTTTGTAACATTATTTGCCTTGATTTGGATTGTTGTAAACATTACTGGAGTACCATTAACTTCTTGGACAATTGAATCAATTTGTGATTGTGAAATATTATCTTGGATGATAAGTCGTGTTTGATAGTGATTGATATCATCATAGTTCCAAGTTTTCAAATCATTAATACCATCATAGAGTCCAAATGCCGAGATAAGAAGTACTGTGCAGCCGATAATCCCAAATAATGTGATAAATGATCTTAATCTGTAACGATTTATGTCTCTGATATTCCATCTTATATTAAAATTCAACTTGTCCCAAATCATCGTTTTTTCAAGAAAACTTACCCTAATTTTATTAGGAACTTTGGCCTTTAATGTTGTTGAAGGCGATTGCTCCATGATCTTTACAATTGTCAGATATGAACAAAACATTGAACCTAGAACAATTAAAAGTCCTACAAAAATGAAATTCATACTAAATCCTGGTTGCCAACAGGGCAATGTGTAATAGGATTGCATTGTGTCAAGAAAAATATAAGGTATGGTCTTATGACCTATTATTATACCCAGAACACTGCCTAGTAGCGTGAAGATAAACCCATAAGTCAGGTAATGTTTTATGATTGGCTCATTTTGAAAACCTATTGCTTTTAATGTTCCAATCTGTGTTCTTTGATGATTTATGATACGTGACATGGTAGTATATAAGATTAAAAGTGCTACGACGACAAATATGATTGGAAAGGTAATAGTTAATATGATATGTTGATCAATCTCATGCTGTATTTGAGTATCGCTTCCACTATCTTCTCTTGGCATAAATACTGCGATAATTCTGCTGTTAATATCGTCATTTCCAGATGTGTCTTTTGTTTGAAGGATATTATATTTTTCTAGAAGATGCAATTGGAACTTTTTTTCTGTGAACATTTGATGTATTTGATCATAATACTCTTGATTATCGACATTAGATGTCATTAATAATTTATTGTATGGTACATCCGAACTATAATATGCTTTATAGGATAAATATCCCCATCCCTGATAGTTAAAATCTGAAACTAAACCATTTTCTGGTACTTCAAAAACATAATCTGGTGAATATCCCAGTCCACGGACTGTCTTATTGAGTATTATACCAGTTAAGTTTAACGAGATCTTATCTCCAATTGATAAATTCTTTGCCTGTGCAAATCTTGCATCCAACCATATACCCTCAGTATCATTAAAATCAATATTTCCCCCTTCAACAGGATAATATCTGGAAATATTATTCTTTTCTAAAAAATGCAGGGTTATAGTGGGATTGTTATCTATTTGTGCCACTGATTTTTTAACACATTGTCTTTCAACACCTGTTGTTGATTCCATACTTAGCAAATCGTCGATAATATTTTCATTGAAATTATTTCCAAATGCGTAAACATCAGCCATGTTCGTTTCATTATAAAAATTATCCAGGTTATCCCGAAGCCCCTGTACTTCTGATCCAATTCCTGAAACGGCCAGCAATGTGATAAATGACATTAAAAAAATCGCAATAAACTGCATTTTATTTTTTTTAATATCACGTAGCATCTTTTTAAATAACATTGAATCATCAACTTAGGCATTTGTGGATTGAAGATAAAAATAATATTCTCCCATTTTATCCATTTTTTTATACAGTAATATGATGGGATAGTATCATATCATTATAATATCAGTATTTTAGTCGTATACCATGGATTTAACAGTTAAAATAATTAATTAAACTCATAAAATAGTTCATATCATCATATAATAATAGACATGGCATAATTTAATTTAAAGTAGAATATCTTCATAAAGTTTGAGTTTAATAAATAACCAATATAATAATTATCTCTTTCATTCTTATTATAATTCTCGAAATGAATTTAAATAAGTATGTGAGCATATCCATTGGGGGCTGATATGATATTCTGTTCTAGTAATTAGAAATTATGTCAGTAGACACTATAATTAATTATATTATTCTAGTTTCTCTATTTCACTTTGAATTTCCGAAATAATCCATGGACATCCATTTTTTTTGTTCTGAAATTCTTTAATGACTTCTTAGTATTCATAGTATATGCAATGCCGGAAATGAAATCTGCTTTTGGATTATGATGTCTTTTGAATCCATTCTAGATTAAAATATCATTTATGAAAATAATTACCTGATTTCACACCCATTAATCGTGATGTAATCTAGTCCAATGATTAACTATATCAATTATGTAATACAAAGATAGAAGTATATACTATGAGAATTAAATTTCAAAGAAAAGGGAAAATAAGCATATGAACAGTGAAGAGATAGCACCAGTTACTTCTAACATTTACATCATTCTTTCAAGTTATAACGAAGAGCAAACACTAGAAGAAGTAGTTGTTGGCTTAGTTGATAGAGATTTTAAGGTTTTAATCATCGACGATGGGTCAAAGGATAACACTCCGGCAATAGCGAAGAGATTAGTTAAGACCTATCCAACAATGGTATTCTACTACAGGCACATGATTAACATCGGATTGGGTGGAGCAATCAAGACTGGTATCAAGGCAGCTCTAAGCAGGGGTGCTGATATAATGATAACCTTTGACGCTGATGGTCAGCACAACCCAGAAGACTTGTATGCGATGTATCCACCACTACAGAATGGTGAAGCTGACATTGTCATTGCCAGCCGTGACTTTAGTGACATGCCTACTGGCAGGCGCTTCGGAAATACCGTGATGAACTATGTCACATACCTCTTCCAGGGCTTGATGGTAACCGATTCACAGTCTGGTCTACGGGCTTTTACGAGGGAGACCGCACTTAAGTTGAAGCTTAACTCACCACACTATGCTATTTCATCAGAGATTATTGGTGAGATTAAAAGACGTAAACTACGATTGCTCGAAGTTCCTATGACCACCATCTATGATGAGAGAACCATCCAGAAGGGTACTAATACCATGGTGGGTCTTAAGATTATATTCGANNGGGAGTTTAGAAGTAAGATGTATATTTACCAGATTGTTTTAATACTTGTAAGTCTTTTAGCGATTTTTATTGGTGTCAGACGTTACCATGATGAGAGCTTCAGCCTAGGAACACTTATCCTATGGATACTCGTATGGTTTGTTGTTATCCTCGTAGCACTATTTCCAGGTATTAGTGTGACCATTGCCTCTCTCACAGGTCTTGGACGTGGACTCGACGCACTGTATATAGTGTCAATCATATTCATATTCTACATAATATTCAAGCTATACAACAAGATTGACGACCAGAAAAAGAGAATCAATGAGCTGGTAAGTGAACTAGCTATACGTAACCACCAGAAGGACCAAGAAGAGTAAAATTATCCATGATTTTACCCCCATAAAGTCACTCTTTTTTTAATTTTATTTGAACAAATATTTACACACAAAATAATAAGAATTTAGAAATACAAATATAGGAGTAACAAAGCTAGGTTGTGTGAAAATGAAGGCAATACTCCTAAATTCAGGTATGGGTTCTAGACTCAAACAATACACTAAAGATGCCCCTAAAACCCTTGTAGAATTAACTGATGGTCAATGCATATTATCCAAGGCTATGAATATTCTAGACAAATATGACATAGAAGAGTACATCATAACCACGGGATACAAGAAAGATAAACTAGTAGAATACATAGAATCAAAGTATGACAACAACTTCACATTCATCCATAACAAGTACTATGATTCAACAAATTACATTAAATCAATGGATTACATCGACTGCAATTTAGACGACGACGTACTACTAATGCATGGCGACTTAATATTTGACAGTCAAGTATTAGATAAAATAATAAAAAGTGAATCATCATCAGTCATAGTTGACACCACCCTAGATTTACCAGAAAAGGATTTTAAGGCTAAACTAGTGGATGGATACGTAAAACATATAAACATAGACTACTTTGGAAGCGATGCAGTGAGCCTACAACCATTATACAAGCTAACACCAAACGACTGGTTAAAATGGAAGAAGATGATAAGACAGTACTGCAGTAACGGTGACGACAACGTATACGCCGAAGAGGCCTTGAACAAGTTACTGGCAGATGAAGTGAAATTAGAGGCAGTAGACATAAAAGGATACTACTGCAGGGAGATAGACACAGTTGAAGACTTAGAAAATTATAGGGAGACATTTAAATGAATAAAAAGGTATACATAGCAATAAGTGCAGACATACTACACCACGGACACATCAACCTAATCAAAAAGGCATCCGAGTACGGGAAACTGACAGTAGGAGTACTGACCGATGAAGCAATAGCAACCTACAAGAGACTACCAGTACTCAACTATGACCAACGAAAATTCATAATAGAAAACATCGAAGGAGTAGACGAGGTAGTAAAACAGGAAACACTAGACTACACCGAAAACCTGGAAAAGATAAGACCAGACATAGTCGTCCACGGAGACGACTGGCTAGACAACAACCAACAACAGACAAGAAACAAGGTAATAACAACACTAAGCCAGTGGAACGGAAAGCTAATAGAAATACCATACACCAAGGGAGTAAACATCGACAAACTAAACACACTAGTAAACGACTCAACAGGAATGCCCGAAACACGTAGAACACAACTGCGAAGACTACTGGAACTAAAGCCGATAGTCAAGACCATGGAAGCCCACAACGGGCTAAGTGCACTGGTAGTGGAAAATGCCAAGATAAAAAAGGATGAAAGAATAGAACGATTCGATGCAATGTGGCTGTCAAGCCTAACCGATAGTACGGCAAAGGGAAAGCCAGACATAGAACTAGTGGACATGACCTCAAGACTCAAGACAATAGACGAGATAATGGAGGTAACCACCAAGCCAATAATACTAGACGGAGATACAGGGGGAGAAATAGAACACTTCACATTCAACGTGAGAACCCTCGAACGAATCGGAGTATCAGCCGTGATAATCGAAGACAAGATAGGACTTAAGAAGAACTCACTCTACGGAACAGAAGTAGAACAGACACAAGACAGCATAGAACACTTCACACAGAAGATACGGGCAGGAAAGAAGGCACAGATAACAGAGGACTTCATGATAATAGCACGCATAGAATCACTCATACTCGAAAAGGGAATGGACGACGCACTAACACGTGCCAAGGCATACACAGAGGCAGGAGCAGATGGGATAATGATACACAGCAGAAAAAGTGACCCCACAGAGATATTCACCTTCTGCGACAAATTCACAGAATACAACAGCCAGATACCAATAGTAGTAGTACCAACAGCATTCAACAAGGTATACGAGGAAGAACTAGTAGAACACGGAGTAAACATAGTGATATATGCTAATCACCTCATACGAAGTGCATACCCAGCAATGATGGAAACAGCAGAACTAATCCTAGAAAACAATAGATGCCACGAGGCAGACAAGAAATGCCTCTCCATAAAGGAAATACTAAGCCTCATACCAGACAAATAATAGGGGGATAGATACTATGATAAAAGTAGAGGAATTCAGGGAATTTCTAGAAGAAAACAACGTGGATTTCTACACAGGAGTACCAGACTCACAGCTAAAAGCCTTCTGTGACTACATAGAAGAAGAGTACTCCACAAAAGACAAGCACATAATAGCCCCAAACGAGGGAAACGCAGTAGCACTGGCAAGTGGACACCACCTCTCAACAGGCAAACTAGCACTAGTATACATGCAAAACTCAGGACTAGGAAACGCAGTAAACCCCATCACATCACTAACACACCCAGACGTCTACAACATACCAGTAATATACCTCATCGGATGGAGGGGACAACCCAACACAAAAGACGAACCACAACACAAGAAACAGGGAAAAATCACAACACAACTACTGGAACTACTAGACATAGACTACCAACTACTAGACGAGGACACAACCATAGATGACGTTAGAAAGGTATTTAATGAACGTTTCGCCAAAAAACTAGGAAAAGGAGAAAGCATAGCATACCTAGTCGCAAAAAATGCCTTCAACCCCCATCCACGAAAACACAAAAACGAAAACACACTCACAAGAGAAGAAAGCATACAACACGTAGTAGACTACCTAGACGATGAAGACATGATAATCTCAACAACAGGAAAAACCTCACGAGAACTATACGAATACCGGGAAAAACTAGGACAAGGACACTCCAACGACTTCTTAACCGTGGGATCCATGGGCCACGCATCAACCATAGCACTAGCAGTAGCCAAAGAAAACCCGGACAAGAGAATACTATGCTTCGACGGAGACGGAGCAGTACTAATGCACATGGCATCACTAGCCATGATAGGAAGCATGAAACAAGAAAACTACTACCACATCGTATTCAACAACAAGGCACATGAAAGCGTGGGAGGACTGCCAACAATCATCGACGACATAAAACTAGACAAAATAGCCCTAAACTGTGGCTACAAGCACGCATACACTGCATGCAACATACAAGAACTAGACACAACAATACCAGAATTTCTAAGCAAAACAGGACCATCACTACTAATAGTGAAAGTCAACATAGAATCACGACCAGACCTGGGAAGACCCACAACCACGCCAACAGAAAACAAAAAAGCATTCATGAAAAAACTAGGAGGAAAATAAAGATGGAATGGACATTCAACATACCAACAAAATTCACACAATACACGATAGAAGAACTCAAAGAAAGAATAGACGACATACTCACCGACAAAGAAAGCATACTAATAGCCAGCAAGAGATTAACCAAAACAATAAACCTACAAAAAACAATAGACAAACACCCAAAGACAACACACATAAACGATAGCCTCACAAGCCTAAACACAGACCTACTCTGCAAAACACTCCAAACAATCAGGAAAAGACCAGAACAAATCATAGCAATAGGCGGAGGAACAACAATAGACCTCGCAAAAACAATATCAGCACTATACACATACACAGACCAAGGCATGATAACAAAAGAAGACCTAGTAGAAAACATCACCCAAAAAAAGTACCTCAACAACACCACACCCATACCAATAATAGCATCCTCAACAACAGCAGGAACAGGATCAGACTGTACAAAATGGGCAACAGTATGGGACTACGACAACACCAAGAAATACTCCGTAGACGCAGACTACCTATACCCAAAGGAATCATGGCTAGTAAGCCAACTAACCCACACACTACCAGTTAACCTCACAATATCAACAGCACTAGACGCACTAAGTCATGCAAGCGAAGCCTACTGGTCAAAATCCACAAACCCAGTAGTACAAGTACTGGCAAGAGACGCAATAACACTAATAGTAGAAAACCTCCCACAAGTACTCAAAGAAGAAGAAAACATGAAATACCGAGACAAAGTATACCTGGGAGCATTCTTCGCAGGACTAGCATTCACAAACACGAGAACCACCGCATGCCACTCCATAAGCTACCCACTAACACTACTATACAACATACCACACGGATACGCAGTAGCCCTCACACTAACAGAAGTAATGAAAAGAAACCAAAAACACATACCAGACTACGAAAAATTCCTACAAGCATGGAAGGCAGAAACAATAGAAGACATAGAACAATGGATACAAAACATAACACAAGACACACAACCACTACGACTAAGAGCATTCAACATAAAAAAAGAGGACATCAAAGACATAGTCAAACTAACATTCACAGGCGGACGAATGGACAACAACCCCATCATATTCACAGAAGAAGAAGTACAGGAAATACTCGAAAACGTCTACTAGACCAGAAATATAACACCCACCCCCCCATAAATCATCAACCCACCAAAAAACATAACCACCAAGTAAGTACCAAACTAACATAACACACCCACTAATTTTATAAAAAAGAGTAGTTACATCCTTAAAATCTGAAACAGTGCCAAAAATGGCAGTGTTCAGAATCTTAGTTATAAATTTTTATGATATGTGTTATTTTGTGTTGATTCTCTGATTTTCTGGAAAAAATTGGCATTATTTTATTATATGTGTTTTTTGTGGTGTTTTATTTTTTTAAAACAAATGTGTGTTTGCCTATTATATTTTTTTTGGAGGGTGGTGTGGTGTGTGTTGTTTAAATAGGTAGTATGCTGATTTTTAGTATGACTTCGGTTTTGTTTAGGACTTGTCAGTGTGTCCATCGTAGTTGACTTATTTTAATTCGTCTCCATACTCCTTTTAAGGTTCGGAATTTTCTTTTCTGTGATTTGGATAGTGTTATTTTATAGTATCCTTCTACTTTGTTGTTGGTGCTGGGTATATCTGTGCCCATGTAGTTTATTAGTTTTTAAAAGTATTATTCTATTCTTTTGAGGTATTTTTATATTTTTTCTGGTACTTTTTTATCGTTGAGTAATCAAAAAGCTAGCAAATGAAAACATCACATTATCATTGCGTAATTCATAGTCTCTTTTGAATAAAAAAACAGATAATAACTGATAGGGTGGTATCTATCATGATGGAAGAGGATTTTGATGTTGTGGGGGGGGGGGGATTGTCTTTTAAGTATGGATTTACCAGCTAACACTAAAACATTGGATAATTCCAAATCTTAACATAACCCTAGAATAACAACTAATGAAGGCTTAATTTAGTTCATAACATTACCTGACAATTTGCTACATACTTCCATATACCCAGACACATCCTATGAAAATGGTTATTAAACATGAAATTTAAACTAGTTATCATATGCTAATGATTAGAATGTGTTAATATGGAATCAGTAATCAATATTCAGAACAAACTGGACAAATTAAATATAATCAGATATAATACTGTTATCTGTGCTAAAATTGAGGAAATAAATGTTAAATTCCTTGAAGGTCTAAAAATATTAATTGATGAAGGCAATGATATTAATGATGGATATTATGAAAAAATTGATGAACTCTCCAATCTTGCAAGAAACAATCTCAATATTCACTCAAAAGAAGACTATGACAAAGCAGTTGCATGTATAGAACTAGCAGATATCCTAATAACGAGGGGAATTAAGGATGTCGATGAAGAAATACTCTCCTCAGGGTTTTTCAATCTTAAACATAATTTAAACGACTTAAACATATTTTCCTAAAATATAAATGTGGGAGACAATCATATAATAGCAAAATTACAAAGTCATAGAAAACGCCAACAACTTAAAATCAAAAAAGCGTTTTTATAACGACGATTATTTGAATGAATTAATAGATACAATAATTGATTATACAGGAACCTGCAAGATACACAAGTCTTATAAGAGACATGTTCTATGTGAAAAGCCTGGATGAATACGATGCATTACTGACAAAATATTTGACCATATACAGCAAACACGATGAAATAATACTGAAGATATACAGGCTGTTCACCAACTGGTCACCATTCAAAATATACAACATGGGACAACTAAGAGGAAACTATCTGGAAATGTTATCATACAGCCACATTCAAGAAAAATATGTTGAAAAGCCATATAAAGAAGCAAACATACTTATTGATAATTACAGAAGTCACACCTGGGACATAGTTCTGGAAATGGATGAGTCACTACGATTATATGAATGCAAGTTTTCACCAAGATCACTCAAAACGTCAGCATATCAGTCAGATGATTGGCCTAAAAAACAAAATCCCCTCATCGGACATATTTCTAGTAACATATGACACTACAGAAATATTATCATTCTACTTAGAAAACCTAAGAGAAGATACCAGTAAAACCAAATATAAGCAAATCCTAGACACATTCAACTATATTACATTAGAAAACTTCAACAACC
>MUZZ01000103.1:901-2922 GCA_003266075.1 Methanosphaera sp. rholeuAM74 | reverse complement strand
TTTACTACAGTTACTATCATGCCTTGGTAGTGTAGCGGATATCACGAGGGACTGCGGATCCCTTTACCGGGGTTCAAATCCCCGTCAGGGCATATTATTTTTTATTCTTGTATTATCTTTAATTTTAACCATTTTTTCATTCTATATTCAATTTAACTTAGTTTCAACTTGTTTTTACTAAAAAATAAATACTTCTTCCAATATATCTATGAATTAGTATTAAATAATTTAATAGGGTTTTCTAGATGACAAAAATTGGGATATTAGAAGTTAAAGGCACATTAACATTATATGAACATTTCGGCTATCTACCCACAGACATAGTTAAATCTGATGGATGCATAGAAAATGGAGAAAAAGCACATAAGGAGTTAGATGGACTAATTATTCCTGGAGGCACTATTGTTGAATCAGAAACATTCACTCCAGAATTGGCAGAGGAAATTAACCTACTAAATGATGATGGGGCATTTATTTTTGGTATGTGTGCTGGTTTTCAAATACTAGGCAAGTCAACCAATGTTGGAAGAAATTCGCCAGTACCCATTATACGCAATGGGATGGGATTACTTGACGTGACGTTCGAACCATTGATTAACACTAACAGGATACATGCAGATGTCGTTGATGACACAACATTATACACTAAGGGATTAAAAGACAAGACAGTTAAAGGTTTTCACTGTCACACTTATGGTAAAATCAATTCCCATGACAAGAATGTTATGTACTCTAACATTGAAAGAGCAAACTACAGGCATCAACCAGAGAGGGTATTATCCGGTGTTAGTAATAAGAAGGGTAATATACTCGGAACAACAGTACATGGATTGTTAGACAATAATATTGAAGTAGTTAACAATATACTTGATTATGTTGATGCAAGGGATGAGTATGAAGATATTAAACGTAGAAACGCTATTCTTAGGGATAAGGTATTTCATGAGATTGGGGTTGAAACTGGTGATATTTGTAAACTAGGTAATCATCCAAGTGTTCCTCCAATGATTATGTTAATGGGTACAGGCTCTGAATCTGGTAAAACATTCCTTACAAGTGGAATTGTTGCAGCTCTAAGACAGAGGGGTATACACGCTTATGTGGTGAAGGTTGGCCCTGATATTCGTGATTTATCACCAGCATTATATGTTAATAAGGAGAAACTGGAGGATTATGCTTCAATATTGATTGGTAACATTGGTTGGACTCCACTTGATGAGGTAATTGAATCAGTTAAAAATAAGGGTTATGATTTGGTCATTGTTGAGGGTGTAATGAGTGCCGCTACGGGTTTGCTTAATCCTAAGGTACCCTATTCAACTGCAGAAATTGCTTATGCAGGTAATATCCCAGTGATAATGGTTTCTAGTGTGAGTAAGGGTGGTATAGAAACATCTGCTATTGATATTCAGGCACACATCGACTTATTGGATAAAATGGATATTGATACCAAAGCTGTGATATTAAATAGGACTTATGATGATGAAATAGTTGCCCATGTTAGTGAGTTTATTTCTAATAAATCTGGTATCCCATTGGATAACATATGGAGTATTGGTAAGGCTAAGATTCAGAGTAAGGGCAGAGTTCCAGAGGATTACTTGCAACTGGAAGAGTTCACAAAGGCTTCATTGGATGTTGTTAATAAGTACTTGGATGTTAATAAGATTCTTGAGTTGGCACAAATCCCTAAATTCAGGGGTTATCTTTCATTTGATGAGTTATGTGAAAGATATAAAAAATAGTCGTTTTAAAAAATGAGTATTGGAAATAGGAGTTTATTGATTCCTAAATTCCTTGTATTCTTTGATAATTTCGTCTCCACTAATAAATACATGATTATTTTTATCAGCGTATTCTTTTGTTTGGTCTTTTTTCATTGATTTGCCATCGTCACCTATCATTTCGCAGCATATTCCTACACATTCTAGTCCAGCCATCTCTAGTAGTGCTATTGTTAGTTCTGTGTGACCTTCTCTTGTTAGCACACAATCTTTTTCTGCTCTTAGTAGTGTCACATG
>MUZZ01000103.1:0-890 GCA_003266075.1 Methanosphaera sp. rholeuAM74 | reverse complement strand
TAAAGCTAGTTCTCGTTCTGTTTTGGCTCTGTCATCGTCAGGTATGCCTGTGAAGGTGTCTCTATGGTTTACTGTTATGCTGAATGATGATTTTGCATCGTATGGTATGTCATCTGGGTATAATTGCTTTAATACTGGGTATTTATTGTTTGCTTCTTTTAGAATGTCTACCATGAATGGTATTTTTAGTTTATCACAGTTTTGGCTTGAAATTGGCATACATACTAGTCCACCTGCATCTTTACGGATGGTTGTCATCTTCTCTGTGGTCATAAATTCTGCAGCTACTATCATGTCTGTTTCGCTTTCTCGGTCTTCACTATCATATACTAATATTATTTCTCCATTTTTTAATGCTTTTATTGCTTCATCAATCATATAATAACCTGATTTTACTTAATTTAACATGTTGTTTATATTTCTTCTTTTATTGATTCGATTTGTTCTTTTAATGTGTTTTGTTTGATAATCATACTTAGAACGTTTGATAGGTTTAACATATTGTCTGTTATGAGTCCTTTTGCTTGTAATAATGAGAATATTGTCTTGATATCTGATAATGGTATGTCAAATACTTTTCCTTCTTCGGTTTCCCATTTGGTTTCGTATTTATTGTCTTGGCTTTGGTTTTTGTATAGTTTCACTTCTTTAGGGTATGCGTTGATGATTATTTCGTCGGATTGTTTTATTGGTTCTGTGATTTTTGTTTGTTCGATGGTACTTATCTGAACATTTTTTTCGTTTGGTATGATTTTTAAATATTGATTGTCACCAATTTTACGTATCATAGACTCTTCTACAATTACCTTTGTTACTAATTCATAGTCTTCTGCCATTGTATTTTCTCCGTCGTACTGTTTTATGTTTTTTCGTTTTACCGTTATTTATTG
>MUZZ01000312.1 GCA_003266075.1 Methanosphaera sp. rholeuAM74 | reverse complement strand
GCAATAGAAGCACTCAAAAACAATGAAATAAACTATGTCAAAGAATTCCTGGGACATGAAAACATAGCGACCACACAGATATATACTAACTTAAAAGAAGAGGATGTTGTGGAGAGGTTTAAAGATATTGAAATTAATACTTTAATTTAATTTAAGGAGTTTTTCTAATGTCAGATAATGTTAATTGGGAAATTGTAATGCCAAAAATTTCAAATAATTCTACTCAAGAAATCATAAAAGTAGTTAACTCACGTTTAGCTTTAGATTTTAAAGATTCATTAGAAACATGGTTAAATAAAGAAGTTGAAAATGAAAACCTAAAAAGTTTTTAAAAAAATAAATATCCAAACAAATACCCTTTTTATCAGAAAGAGTTAATTTCAATATTAGATTTAAAATTTAAAGAAAAAATTTATAATTATGTTAGTCCTTCAAAATATAATGAAGAAACTCGTTGGTGGGATAGGATTCCATTTAATAACGAAGTTTTTTTAAGAACCTTTAGTTACACTATAAAAATTCCATTAGACAGTAAAATTCACGATATTTGTGAAGATGATTTTAAAATTTCGATTCCTGAACCTTGGTTTGTGCATGTTCACAAAATATATGTAAAAGAGTTAAAAACACAAAAAAATATAACAATACATTTTTCTATAGGTTTACGATATGAAGATGAAATTAAAAAAGAGGAATTATATCCAAATGTTGAGTGCAATCATGAATTTAAATTATTATATAATGGGGGTCATCTTTGGCATTTAGTCTGGGAATGTAAAAAATGTGGTTTTATATGTTTCTGTTCTTGTTTTGAAGAAGCTATTGAAGGTTGTAAAAAGGGTATTACTGTAATAAGAAAACATAAAAACGCTTATGGCAAAGAAATAATTTTTGAACATAATAATCATATTCGTCAAAATCAACGGAGCATGTTAACAGAGCGAGGATTCACATTAAACGATTTAAATTTGGATATTAATAATTTACCCTATTATGAATATGCTTGTGAAATTTGTCGTGAAAAAACATCTTCTCATAAATATACTAGTAAAATGTATGCTCGTAGTGATTTTGAAATAAAATACGGTGCTTATGCAAGAAAGAGATTTTTTGAACTAAAATTGTCTAATAATTATTCTGATTTAAGTGATGAAGATTTAGAAAGGAAAGCAAATAACTTAACTAGGGAAGAGTTTGGATTTAGAAAAATTGGAGAACGTTTTGTAACTGAAACTGAATTATATAGGATTGTCAAATCTTTGTATCCAAACCATAAAGTTATACATCATTACAAAAGCAAATGGTTAGGAAGACAAGAATTAGATATATTTATCCCTAAACTAAAGCTTGCTATAGAATATGATGGTATTCAACATTTTAAACCTATTGAAGCATGGGGTGGTGAAGAAGGTCTA
>MUZZ01000243.1 GCA_003266075.1 Methanosphaera sp. rholeuAM74 | reverse complement strand
ATCCATGAGGCAGAGGAAAAAGGGATCCTGACCACCGGATGGATGCGAGGGATTTATCCGACAAGAAAAACTGCAGAAGAGTCTATCAGTCGCGGAGATATGTTTGTATTGGAAGATAACGAGGCGAATATAGTCGGAGCCGCGATAATAAATCAAATACAGGTAGATGTTTATGAAAATGCAGACTGGGAATACGATACAGATTCAGTCTGTGTACTCCATACACTTGCTGTATCACCGCAGTCAGCAGGAAAAGGATATGGCAGGGCTTTAGTAGAGTATTATGAATGGTGGGCAAAGGAACACGATCTGCCGGAACTGCGAATCGATACAAATGCGAGAAATGCCAAAGCCAGAAGAATGTATAAAAACATGGGCTATAAAGAGATAGGGATCGTACCGACCATATTCAATGGGATACACGGGGTCGATCTTGTACTTCTGGAGAAGAATCTGGATCGGAGAGAAGAAAAATAGCAGGATATTAAAACGGAGGGAACGGGAATGGAGATAAGACTTGCATTGCAGGAGGATATGGAAGGCATAAAGGCGCTTCTGAGGAAGTATCACCGTGATACTATCTCCGAGGAGGATCGCCCTGACGGTTTTGTTACGACAGCAATAACAGATGAACAACTGACGAGACTCATAAATAAAGAAAAAGGCGTTACAGTCATAGCTGAGCCTGTTGAGGGAGAACCCGATAAGATCCTTGGCTTTTGCTTTGCAGCACCGTGGGAGTTCTGGTCATCATGGCCTTTGTTCAGGCACATGATGGATATCATCCCGGAATATGAGTTTGAGAGTAAGAAGCTCGTTCTGGATGAGACTTATCAGTATGGACCTATGTGTATAGACCGATCGATAAGAGGAACAGGTGCTTTTGAGAAGTTGTTCTTTGCAAGCCTGGATCAATTTCGCGACCGCTTCCCTTTAATGCTGACGTTTGTCAATCAAATCAATAAAAGGTCTGAAAACGCGCATAACAACAAGGCTCACATGCAGACTATCGGGACATTCGATTTCGGAGATAATCACTATTTTCTGATGGGCATACACACTGATGCTGCAGACAAATATTTCAGATAAAGAGCAGAATGGAGCAGTTCAAAGAAATCTGTCGCTACTGTTTCAAAAAAAGGAAAAGTAAAAGCGCATAAAAAGGGCACGGCATACATAACAGCCAAGGTGTGTCCGGGAATATCCATCTCATGGAGTGAAAAAATCAGCAAAGAATACGTCATGACAAGGTAAAAGACTTTCAATTATGATCTATACAGATAAGACAAAAAGAGCAATAAAACTGTGCTATGAAGCGCATGCAGGGCAGGTGGATAAGAGCGGACTTCCTTATGTTCATCATCCGCTCCATCTGGCAGAGCAGATGGATGACGAGCTCAGTACAATAGTTGCTCTGCTTCATGACGTTATCGAGGATACACAATATTCTTTCGTGGATCTGGAACGTATGGGATTTGGTAATGATGTGATCGAAGCATTACGTCTTCTTACTCATGATGCAGATGTTCCGTATCTTGAGTATGTAAAAAAGATCGCAGTCAATCCGACCGCACGAAAGGTCAAACTTGCTGATCTTGCGCACAACAGTGATATATCAAGACTTGATCATGAGCCGACAGAAAAAGATCTGATGAGACTGGAAAAGTATCGGGAGGCAAGAAGGATCCTTCTTGAGACAAGTCCGGGATCATCAGACAAAATCGACATTTCTTTTGACTTCAGAAATGATACGTTGGAAAAGAAGGATCCAGATAACGAAATACTATGAGCGACAGAGGCACAAGCAAGTATATAAGTCTTATACTC
>MUZZ01000228.1:839-1160 GCA_003266075.1 Methanosphaera sp. rholeuAM74 | reverse complement strand
GCTCTTGAGAGGATAGAAAAGAGCCCTATCAAGGAGATGGTACTGCTCAACACGATTCCTATCCCGGAGGAAAAGAGACTCGAAAAATTCACCGTACTCTCGGTAGGACATATTTTTGCAGAAACCATCACACGCATCTATTGCCACCAGCCTATCTCGGCAATGTTCGCGACAAACGAATAAATTGATAAAGTATTAAATGGGTATATTATTCGGAAAGAAAAAAGGATCTGAGTTCGACGACGACACATTTGTCGTCGTCGGGCTCGGAAATCCGGGCAAAGAATACGAAAAGACAAGGCACAACATGGGCTACAGGGC
>MUZZ01000228.1:0-818 GCA_003266075.1 Methanosphaera sp. rholeuAM74 | reverse complement strand
GGTCAGGGCAGGATAGCCGGGCATAAGACGATCCTGGTAAAGCCTGAGACTTATATGAACAGAAGCGGCATCTCAGTCAGGGAGGCCGCCATGTATTATAATGTGCCGAGCAGCAATGTCATAGTAATTTATGATGACATAGACATTCCTGTCACTGCTATCAGGATACGCAAATCCGGCGGCCCGGGTACACACAACGGGATGAAATCAGTGGTTGAACATCTGGGTACAAAGGATTTTCCGCGGATCAGGATCGGAGTCGGGGCAGCGGAAAGCGGTGAAGACCTGGTCGACCGAGTAATAGGCAAGGTGCCCAAGGAAGAGCAGGCACAGCTTGACAAGGCGGCGGCCGCAGCGGCTGCAGCAGTCAAGGATATAATAGATCTGGGAATAGACCGTGCCATGAACATACACAATTACGTCCCGGAGAAAAAGAAGAAAAAGAAGGCCGATAAGGAGAACCCGGAAAAGACCGGCGCGGAATCTGAAAAGATGCATGCGATCGGGCAGACGGAGACTTCGGACAAGACGCAAACAGCTGAGTAGGGCAAAACCGGCGCGGATTCACAAGAGTACAAAAAATATAGAAATATAATGATTACAAACTATACAGGAGTAAGCGGCAGCAGGACGGCATATCTGATCGCTGCCCGACTCACGAAACAGAAAAAGGACAGGGCATTGATAGTGGTCTCAACCGGACGCGTTGCGGCGCGGCTTGCTGAAGACCTCGTTTTTTATTTGCCGAAAGCAGAAATCATTGTCATACCTGAGGAAGAGGATATACAGATACTGTATGAGGCGAGAAACAGGGAGTC
>MUZZ01000155.1 GCA_003266075.1 Methanosphaera sp. rholeuAM74 | reverse complement strand
ATTGCACCTGATAATAATAAAAGGTGTCCTACTAATGTTGATTTACCGTGGTCTACGTGACCAATTACTGCTAAATTCATGTGTTCTTTTGCTTTTGCCATTATATTTCCTCCATATATATAAACATGTATTTGAATATAATTTATAAATCAGGAACTATTAGTTAATAGTGTGACTTATAAGTGTTAGTGAGCCGATTGCTAAATATATCATCTAGAGAACGTCCCCTAACATTGTAATAAAGAAATATATTGTACTAATGTTGAGTACTACAAAGAAATATAACAGGGAATAGTTATATTCCCTTGTAAAAATATATTTTCTTTTTATTATCTTTATTGACATTATTTGTATTAATACAATTTTTTCAACTTCACCATCTATAGAATTAGTGATTCCTGGGTCGTAAAATCGCATGATTTCAAGTTTACCAAGCTATCCCCCTAGTCGATAAGGTTCATGAAAATTAAATTGTAAGATATTAATTATAATGTTTGTCATTTATTCTTTATAAATGTTTTTGATAGGATATTAATTTAAAAAAAAAAGTTACAGGATAGGATATATAATTATCCTAGATAGTGATCTGGTCCGTATGGTTCGGATGATAGTCCTTTCCTTTCACGGATTTCTTTTACGATAGGGTTTTGTAATTCACGTGGAATTCTTTCAAATCCAGAGTTTTCTGTAGACCAGATACAACGTCCTTCTGCTGCTGAACGGATGTCACCTGCAAATCCGAACATTTCAGCTACAGGAACTTTGGATTCTATCGTGGACATGTCTCCTTCCTGACCCATTTCCACGATTTGTCCTCTTCTGTTCTGGATTTCACGTGTTGCTGCTCCCATGTAATCCTGTGGTACACTGATGTATACTTTCTGCATTGGTTCCATTAATGTAGGCTGTGCTAACATTATTGCACCAAATATTGCTTTTCTTATAGCTGGCAATATCTGTGCTGGTCCACGGTGTACAGCGTCTTCGTGGAGTTTTGCATCCATGAGGTTTATCCTTAATCCCATTGCCTTTTCATTTGCAAGTGGTGCACTGTCTAATGCACTTTCAAATCCGTCCAGGAGTAGTTCCTTGATTTCTGCCAGGTATTGGATACCACGTGTCTGGTTTACAAACATACATGATTTGTATACATCCCATACACGTTTTGCATCATCTTTNNATGTAGAATCTGTTGTGTTTGTTTGGTGATTTTCCTTCTACGTTTGTTGCTGTACCAGCTATGGTTTCACGGTATACAACGATTGGCTCTGATGTTTCCACATCCACTCCTTTTTCGTTGATTCTGTAAATCATAACTTCAAGGTGTAATTCACCCATACCTGCAAGTAGGTGTTCTCCTGTTTCTTCGTTGATTTCTACCCTGATTGTTGGGTCTTCTTTACTTACCTGCCTCAGTACTTCTATGAGTTTCGGTAGGTCTTTAGTGTTCTTAGCTTCTACTGCTACTGTTACTACTGGTTCAGATATGTGTTCTAAGCTTTCAAATGGTGCTATTTTGTGACCTGCGTCGGTGATGGTTTCCCCTGCTACAGCTCCTCTTGCACCTGTGATTGCCACGATGTTTCCTGCCGGTACTGCATCGGTGTTTATTCTTTCTGGTCCCATGTACACTCCGACCTGTTGGGTTCTTGCTTTGCTCATTGAACCTACGAAGTATATTTCTGAACCTTTTTCTATTGATCCACCGTATACACGTCCTGTTGCAATTTCACCTGCGTGTTTGTCTATACTTACATCTGTTACCATTACTGCCAGTGGTGATTTTGAATCAGTGTTTATCATTCCCTGTCCTTCGACTGATTCTATATCTCCTGACCATACTTTTGGTATTCTGTATTTTTGTGCTACTTCTGGGCTTGGTAGGTGTTCTACTACCATTCCTAGGATTACTTCTTCAATTTTAATTTTCTGTGCTAGTTCTTTTTGGTTGTCTTCGTTACAGTATGCTACAATGTCTTTGAATGTGATTCCGGTTTTTTGCATGTGTGGTACGTTTATACCCCAG
>MUZZ01000161.1:7890-11362 GCA_003266075.1 Methanosphaera sp. rholeuAM74 | reverse complement strand
CGACAACAACAATAAAATCAACAAGAAAACAGCAGTCGTGATTAAGATTGATGGTGTTAGCTATAACATGAACAACAGTAACGGTGAAATATTCTTCAAAGTACCCGTAAAACTCTCACAGGGAGTGCATCAGATTACAGTCATATCAGGAGATAACGGTAAATACCTAGATAGCAGGGCAAACACCGTGCTTATAAGAACTTAAACTTCAACCTCATCTATTCCCCTCCAATTTTTTTTATTATTCATTTTTTACTGTTTATATGTTGTTATCTGAGTTATTGGATGCTTATGGATTAATTCATCCTCGGATTAGTATTTGAAAATACATGATTAGGTAAGTCAATCCAACTTGTCTGAAAAATCATTCATTCTTTAAAAATTGAAAAGAATTCCATAAAGAATAAATAATAATAAAAATCAAATAATATAACTAAGTAAAATAATGGGAGGTGGAAAAGTTAATTAACAAGAAGGTTACTACAATCATAGCCATACTAATAATGACACTAATAACACTAACTGCTGTATCAGCAGACGACCCAACAGATGATACGCAAAACAATCAAGTAACACCCACAAATATAAAGGAAGGACCAGAAGTAACAGAACCAGACAATTCACAAAATCAATTGGATACAGAAGATACCGTAGAACAAAGCAATACACCAACACAAATACCCTACGAGATAGAAGAAATCACTAACAAAGAATTATACAACAATGATTCAATAGACCTGGAAATCAACATCAAATCACTAGACAACAATAGCGAGGTAAACATAACAGGACTCATACTAGTAGCAACTTGTAAAGGAATATACAACTCAACAGTAGAAAACGGTAAAAGCAACATAGTACTAAACCACACAGAATTCGCAACAGGAATAAACATAGTCGACGTATACTACGTACCACACGACGACATCTACGAAAACGTCAACACCACATTCAACGTCACAACATACAAAGACACATACATAACAATAACACACGACGACATCAAACTATACGACACAAAAAACATCACATTCCAACTATACGATAGTGAAGGAAACATAGTAAACTATTACATCCTCAACGTTTCGATAAACAACTACAACTACCTTATTAACGTAGAAAACGAAAGTGCTGTGATAAGTCACCGTTTCAGTAATGGTCTCGTATACAACATCACGGCAACATTCGTCAACGACCTATACTATAATAGAACCTGCTACAAAAATTCCAACGTGACAGAAATAATAGAAGTAGAAAATGCTACGCCAACACCACCACCATATGAGATAGAAGAAATCAGTAACAAACAATTATACAACAATGATTCAATAGACCTGGAAATCAACATCAAATCACTAGACAACAATAGCGAGGTAAACATAACAGGACTCATACTAGTAGCAACTTGTAAAGGAATATACAACTCAACAGTAGAAAACGGTAAAAGCAACATAGTACTAAACCACACAGAATTCGCAACAGGAATAAACATAGTCGACGTATACTACGTACCACACGACGACATCTACGAAAACGTCAACACCACATTCAACGTCACAACATACAAAGACACATACATAACAATAACACACGACGACATCAAACTATACGACACAAAAAACATCACATTCCAACTATACGATAGCGAGGGAAACATACTCAACTACTACATCCTAAACGTGTCAATAAACGATTACAACTATATCATAAACGTGGAAAACGAAAGTGCAGTAGTAACATATGCATTTGACAATAGCTACACATACAATATCACGGCAACATTCGTCAACGACCTATTCTACAACAAAACATACTATGGTAATTCTAACGCTACAGAATTAGTGGAATTGGAAGTGGATGAGAAGAATCTGACTATAGAGATATTCATTGTCGAAACTACACTCGACAATGTTAAGGTAGAAACTATGGTAATAGACTATGCCATCAAATACCAAGTTCCTAATGCGACAGTAGACTTATTGGATGAAAATGGCACAGTATTATATACAAAGGTGACCAACTACTTCGGAACATCGAAGATGTACCCCCAGTTAGGCCATATAGGTCCACATAACCTAACAATAAGGGTAACACCACTTGAAGGATATAATCAAACATCGACGACATTCATACTTAACGTCACACGTAAACCAGTGCAAATAAAGGCAACAACATCGAGTAGCATATACCAGAATACCCGTATCAAGGTAAAGATGATTGACGTATATGATAAATACTTGTTAGTTGATAAGAGGGTTAAAGTGATACTGCCTGATGAGACAACACTCAGCAATATTACCGACTCTGAGGGGATTGCAGACTTCAAGTTAAACCTAGAGCCAGGCAAAACTAGGGTTACAATCCTGTTTGAGGAAGATGATGTCTATCAGAGCCAAACACTGATCTATACTGTTAACGTGAGGATACCGCAACAGGATACGGAAGATGGAACAGAAGTAATACATACTGATCCTGTCGATAATCCAACACCACCGGTAGACAAACCAGATATTCCACCATCAGAAGAAGGTACAGGAAATGGTACAGCTGGTAGTGGAAACGGGTCAGGCCAAGGAAATACTGGTGGTAACGATTCAGTCACAATAGGTGGTAATGGTACTGGAAACATCAACAGAACAGGACAAGACAATGGAACAAGTAACATCAACGGAACTAACACAAACACCAATGAGAGTAGCACGGTAGTGACAAACAACACCACAAACCATACAAATACTGAAATCAACGAACAAACAAATGCTACCACACCACAAGATGAGAACATCACCTCTAATCAGACTGTTACTAATCAGACAGAGGGTAATATCACACAAGAAGACTTAACCACTAATGATACGGTGGTACAAAATGATACAAGTAAGTCAGTTGAAAACAATACCATGACCAACCAGACAGATGATAATCTAGACGATAACACTAATAAAACAGAAACACCACCTGAAAACAATGACGACAATACTGGAAAAGAGGAAAATGACAAAGACAACGATGACCCAGAAGAAACTAAACCAATAGAACCATCAACCAACAATGAGGATAACCCAGATGTAGGTGAAAATGATAACAAAGAGGATGAAAACAAGACAGTCATTCCAAAAGAAAACAACGATGATGACAATGAGAAAGAAACTCATGACAACCCAGTTAAAAATGACACACTAGAAGACAATGACGTAAAGAATACTACCGTAGTAATTACTCCCACACACAACGATACGCAGGAACCAGAAAAAACAAATGAAACCCAAGAAGTAATCGTTAATCCAGCAAACAATACACAGGAAACAAAAAACCAGACACAAGAAATAAACAAAACAACAGAAGAAGTCAAAGTGCCAATCAACAATACACAGGAAATAAAGAATGATACTCAAAAAGATGTGAAAGAAGAACTTGTAAACAATACCGTTGAAGAAAAAGAGTTGAACAACACTGTAAAAGAAGAGAATAC